>NZ_CASGGV010000055.1:0-116702 GCF_949319125.1 Frankia sp. Hr75.2
GCCGAACCACCGGCCGCGGTCGGCGCCACCCAGGCGTCGGCCGCCGCCAGAACGGCCAGGTGACCACCGTCCACGGGTCGTCCCTGCACGCGCGGGGATCTTCCCGGAATCCGCAAACTGTGGCCACTGATCAACGGCTCGTCCCCGCATGCGCGGGGTTTCCCAAGGCGGCCGACGCCATCGGACGATGCCAACCACGCCGTCCCGGCACTGGCGGGGCAGCGCGAGGACGACTGGTGAATTGAGGTTTCGAGGTTCGGCGTCACCTCCACGCCCGTATGACCCGTGCGGCCTGCGGCGGCGGGCGCGGTGTGGCGTGCACCAGCCGACCACGAAGAATTATCAGTCGTCCCGGAGCCACTCCCACGCGTGCGGGACGGTCGGGGTGCCATGGGCATGGGCACTCCCGCGGATTAGGAGGAGACTCCCGTGGATGTGGGGACGACCTGACCGCTCTCGCCGAATGTTGGGCTGCGTCGAGCCCGGGGTGCAGTCCGTGCCGCTGGCGGCCCGACGACAGCGGCGCTGACAGCCCGACCGACGCCGAGGCCGACGTGTACGGTGGCGTCCGCCCGCATCCCGGAACACCGCAGTCCCTGGCCTGGTCTTCACGCCCGCCGAGGAGAACGCCTTCATCAGTGGCGTCGACGACGAGTTCACCAGTAGCAGGCGGCACAACCATCAGCCCTCGCTCGGCCGTCGTCGCCCAGTGCGTCGATTGACGGACGGGCTGGGCCGGTTCTTCCTGGTCCACGATCAACTGCGTGGCGTAACCGAAGCATTCAGTAAGGGGTGGTATGGCTTTTATGTCGTGGCGTCGCCGGCCATGGCCCGGCCGCGTGGGCGCGCATTGGGCGCGCGGATGCTCCGGCACGGCACGACATGCGCCGGCACGTTCCGACACCGGAAATGCCCCGGCCTCGGATTTTGCGGCACTGCGCGTCAGTTTCCGGTATATTCCGATACGCGGTATTCCGTTTTGCAGTCGAGCGGTCGGGCGGATGGCTCCGTCCGAGGGTCAGGTACGGGTGAGCTCGGCGGTGAGGAACTGTGTGTCGAGCCAGGGCCGGGTGGCCTTCCCGGTGAAGGGGTCGGTCAGATCGCGACCGTAGCGGTGGGCGACCGTGCGGTCGTCATCCTCGCGGATGGTCCAGCCGTTGGGGCGTAGCCACTGGGCGGGGTGGGGGCGGGTCTCGGTGTTGAACAGGGCCCTCGCCTCGATCCCGGACCGGCTGGTGAGCTGGTCCAGCGTGGCGGTGTCGGAGGCGAGGCGCTCCAGGTGGGCGAAGCGGTCGAGCGCGAGTCGACTGCCGGGGACGGAGAGCCGGTGGATCTCCCGGATCAGGCGTTCCTCGGCCGCCGCCGGTAGGTAGCCGAGCAGCCCTTCCGCGATCCAGGCGGTTGGGTCGCTCGGGGTGAACCCCGCCGCGATGAGCGCGTCCGGCCATTCCTCGCGCAGATCGGTTCCGACCGGGACGCGCCGGCAGCCCGGTTGCGCCTGTTTGCGCTGCAGCACGTCGTCCTTGAACGCGAGGACCTGCGGCTGGTCCAGTTCGTACAGCGTGACGTCGCCGGGCCAGCCCAGTCGGAACGCACGGGTGTCCAGGCCCGCGGCGAGAAGAACGACCTGACCGACACCGCCGCGAAGTGCGTCGTGGACGAAGTCGTCGTAGAACCGCGAGCGCACGCCGATGTAGCGGGAGGTATGCAGAGACAGCGCCTGCCGGTCTGTCACCGGCTCGCCCGCGGCGGGCCAATTCAGCGGGAACGGCACGGGTGAGGCTACGGCCTGGACGAACGCGGCCCCGAACCGGTCGTCGATGAGCGCGTCGGGCATCGACGACTCCACAGTCCGGGACGCGGCTATACCAAGGGCCGTCAGCCCGGGGCCGGTGACGATGTCCCAGCTCCTCTGCTCCGCCATGTCATGTTCCTTCCGCCTCGGGCGTCGAGGGGAATCTAGCCCGCAGGACTGACCGTGGCCGCCGATTGGGCGCTTCGCTGCCTGCGCTGCCGGGGCCTGCGCCTCGGTGAGGCTGGAGACCATGTCCCGGTGCGGCCGCCCGTCATCGACGGTGTGCGGGTGCTCGTCGTCGGCGGTCACCGCCGGCCGGGCCACGTGGACCGGGTGGTGGACGAGCTGATCGCCAGCGGTGGCCGTTATGCGGTTCCTCGCGCGCCGTCGGTTCCGGGTCATACGGGTACGCGTGGCGTCCATTCCGGTGGTCCGATCTCGGTGTTGAGGCCTTTCTCGATGAAAACTATGTTCCGGTAGAAAAGCACGGCCGAGACTCCCCGGTTGGTGGCGGGCGGCTGGTAGACCGACGTGTCCTCGTGCTCCGGGTAGTGCAGGCCGTTGAGAAGCTCCTTGAGTCGGGTCATAACCGTCCGGGTTCCCGTCCCGCCGGGGGAGTCGGCGCGGCTGCGGGTCACCTCGACGCGTCCGTCGCGAAAGGAGAGCGTGCGCTCCGCCGACATCCGACCGAGGCGGAGCTCGAAGAGGACCGTGCCGGCCAGGTCCGCGCAGGGAAGGCGGCGGGCCAGTATCTCGTCGAGGATCGGCGGCGCGGCTCTTTCCAGGGTGAGTGAATTGATTAGCGTGCTGATCTCGTTTTCGGAGCACGCGGCGGCCTGCAGCAGGGACGCATTGACGTCATACGGCACAGTGGGCACGGGAGCTCCAGGGATCACGCGGGAAAGCCGGCGGTCGGCGCCGTTCCGGTGAACGGCGCGCCGGCTTCCAGGGTGCGCGCGCCCACCGCCGAAGTCCCCGCGATGACTCCGACGGCCCAGCGGCTCGGCTCGGCGCCCGCCGGCCGGGGTCGTCAGGTGGTCGTCACCAGCAGCTCCTCCGAGCTTGAGGGCCGAAGGTCATCCGAACGGCCGGTGAAGTAGAGCCTGGTCAGATCGCCGGCCGACACGTGCCGGGCTTCCCCGAAACCTGCTTCCCGGGCCAGCGCCAGCATCTCCGGCGGGGTGAAGAAGCTGATGAAGGGGGTCCTGGCTGCGCGCGCCGCCTTCTCCGTCATCTCGCGTAGGGCGCGCTCCGCCGGCTCGACGAGGGTCGGCGGCACCAGGAACGTCGTGACGAGCGTCGAGCCGGAGGCGAGCGCGGCGACCTGGCGGAGCATGGCCGTGGTCGCGTCCCTGGTGAGGTACATGGTGACGCCGGCGCAGACCACGACGGCCGGCCGCGTCGGGTCGAAGCCGGCGGCCGTGAGCCGCTCCCACCAGGACGGCCCCACCTCGAAGTCGACCGGGACGAACCGCAGCCATTCCGGGACGCCGAAGCCGATCTCGGCGAGGCGCCGCCGTTTCCAGGCCTGTGGGCCCGGCTGGTCGACCTCGAACATCCGCAGGCCCGAGGCGATCTCCGGCCGGCGCTGGGCGAAGGTGTCCAGGCCGGCTCCGAGGATGACGTACTGGCTGACACCGCGGCCGGCCTGTTCGGCGACCAGGTCCTCGACGAGGCGGGCGCGGGCCACCATGGACGCCCGGGTGCGGCGCGTCGCGTGCTGGTCCATGTCCGGGCGGGCGCGCCAGTCGTCGCCCGGGGCCACCAGCCGAAGGCCGATCTCGTCCTCGAACACGTGCGGCCGCGGGTCGACCTGGACGTGCATGGCCCGCCACAGGGCAACCCGCGTCGCGGTGCTTTCCGGGGCCGCGGTTCGCGTGCCAGGCATGAGCTTCTCTCACCTTCTGCCGAAGTACCCGAGGGTGTGGGAACAGCGGCTCATTCGGGTATGCGCGGGGCACGATTTCTTCCGGCGCGGATCCGCTCGCCTTTATCTGCCTGCCGCCGTCTGCCATCTGCTCTCGGCGGGATTCGCGAGCACGGAATCTCGGACAGCGGCCTTCGCAGCCTACCCGTGTCCTTGATACCGCCCGGGCCGCAGGTGATTGGCGGTGATTGGCGGGTAATGGGGTGGCTACCCTGGTGAACCGCCTGTCGGAGCGTGGCTGAAACGGCGCCGCCCGCGTCCTGGCCCGGAGAAAGAGAGCTGGTTCACGGTGGGGGCCGCGGCCGGCGCGGGTGTGCTCGGGGCGTTGGCCGCTCCACCGGCGCGGGCGGGCCCGCGGAGCCACGGTGCTGGGGCCGGCTGCTCGTGCCGGCTGGCTCGTGCCGGCAGGCGTAGCGGGGTTCCCGTGGAACACAAGCCTTCGTCGCCTTCCGGACAGACCGGGGGAGGCGAGTGGCCCGGTGATGTTCCTGATGTCGATGAAGTCCGAGCGTATGGCTCGATGTGCGTTCCGTGATATTGGTGCCTGGCATCGTGCTGGCATTGCGATCCTGTGTAAAGGTTGTCAGATCTTCTTGACGATCGATGGTCGCTGGCTTAGGTTGGCCTTAGTTGTTAGACGCTGTCTAGGTCGGAGCCGTCCCGTCTCCGTGAAGCGATCTTCTGTCTGCTCACCCGCCCTCTGTCGGGCATGTCGAGTCGGGCCGGGGACGCCGGTCAGCACCTCTGGCCGACGGTTGCGGGCGCGCTTGGACGGCGGAGCCGTTCCGGTCACGGCGCCGCCTGAGTGACGGAGCGGTCGCGACCACCGGGACGACCGCCCAGGTCGTTCCCGGCCGGCAACAAAAGCACCGATGTCGACACTGGAGATGATCTGTAACCTCAGGGCGTCATTCTGACCACACCGCTGCAGCGCATCAAAAGCGATGTTCCAGGCGGCACCCGGTGCGGGTCCCGGCAGGCTCGGCGAATCTCGATGCACACAATTTGACAAGGATGGGACGAGGATGCGGAAACTATTGCGTCCACGATGGCCGGATTCGCCAGCCCCGTTCGTGGGGAACCGGCGTGCCGCCGCTCTGACCGTGTCGAGACAGCTTGCCACAATGATCGCGGGCACCTCGCGGTGTACCGGTGCATAGGGGAAACACCGGCGGTCAAGAACTGGACTTCCTGAACCGGGTTGGCTCGCTGGCCCTGGACACCCGAGAATCCGACGGCGGCGTGGGGCCGGTGGCGCCAGGCGAGGACCGCGCCGTCAGCAACCAGCAGTGGCCGATGGCGGCCCGTGCGTCCGAGCTCGCCGCGGTGGTGGGCGCCGTCCGGCGGGGAACCAGCGTCGTTCTCGTCGGCGAGCCCGGTGTGGGCAAGACCCGGCTGCTGCGGACCGCCCTGGCGGAGGTGGCGACAGCCGGTGATCCGGTCCGACTGATCGACGCTCCACACGGGACCCATCCCGACCTGCCCGGCTCGCTGCTGGCGGAGCTCTCGGCGACCTTCGACCTGCTGGGCGGGGATCCGCTCGAGGGCGGTCCGACCGGGGGTTTTCGGCCTCGCGACACGGAGCACCGGCCGGGGGGCCCGGATGCCCGCCCGCGGCGGGTGTTCGGCTCGGCGGGTCTGGGCGCGGCACGCCCGGACCACGGATTCTCCGGTACCCGCCGAGGCCCGGAGGCGGGCGGCGGGAACCGAGCGCCCGCTCGGTTCCCGCCGGCGGCCGGCACGGCGGGACGGGTGGTGCTCGGCGTCGACGACGCGCACCTGTTGGATTCCGAGCCGGCGGCGATGCTGCACCACCTGGTCGCCACCGGCCGGGTCACTCTCGTCGCCGCCGTCTGCTCCGGTGAGAACCAGCACCGGGGCGTCAGCAGGCTCTGGATGGAGCGGCTCGCCGAACGTTTCGACCTGGCCGAGTTCAACGAGAGCGGTGTGCACGCGATGGTCCGGGCCCGGCTCGGCGGCACCGTCGACGAGTCGACGCTGGCCAGGCTGCACCACCTGACCCGGGGCAATGCCCTTTACCTGTGTGAGCTGGTGGGTCACGCCCTGGCTGAGGGGACCTTGGTCCAGGCGGACGGGATCTGGCGGTGGTCCGGTCTCGCGAGCAGCGGTGGCCGGCTCTCCGACCTGGTCCGGCTTCGGCTGGCCGACCTCGCGCCGGATGAGGTCGAGCTGGTCGCCATGGTGGCGCTCGCCGAGCCCCTCGAGGCCGATCTGCCCGTTGTGGCGGAGCTCGCCGCCGCGGCCGAGTCGCTCAACCGGCGCCGGATCATCGTGGCCGAAGGAGTCGGCCGCCGTGTCCAGCTGCGCCTCTTCTATCCGTTGCACAGCGAGGTGCTGGTCGCGTCCCTGCCGGAGCTGACCGCGCGGCGACTGCGCGCCCGGCTGGCCGGCGCGATCGAACAAACGGGGCTGCGTCGGCGCACCGACCTGTTGCGGGCCGTCCGGCTGCGTCTCGACGCGGGTCAGATGCCCGAACCGGCGCATCTGATCGCGGCGGCGGAACGGGCGGTGGGCACCGGCGACGTCGTGTTCGCCGAACGGCTGTGCCGGCTCGCGATCGCGGTGCGGGAGCCGACCCTCTCCCGCAGCCGCATCGAGCTGCTGCTGGGCCGGGCCCTGTGCTCGCAGGGCAGGCATTCGGACGCCGAGGACGTCTTCGGGCCGGGCTGTGACCACGCCCCCCGGGAGGAGCTGGCCGCGCTGGCCCGCACCCGGGCGCTGAACATGGCCGGTGGGCTGGGCCGGATCGACGACGCTGAGGCGCTGCTCGCCGCCGTCCGCTCCGCGGTGCCCGCCGCGGACGAGGCGAAGCTGTCGGCCACCCTGGCGATCGTCTGGATGCTCGCGGACCGCCTGCCGGAGGCGCTGACGCTGGTCGGGTCCGCCATCGCGGGGGAGAACGCGGACTCACCGCTGGTGCGCGAGGCCGTCCCGGTCATGGCGGTCGCGCGCACCGAGCTCGGTGACGCGGCCGGTGCCCTCGAGCTGCTGGACAGCTGCCTGCCGGCACTCGACCGGTGGGCTGATCACCACTGGCTGCCGCACCGGCTGGCGACGGTGGCCGCCTGCGTCGCACTGGGACGGATGGGCGACGCCTCGGCGACGCTGCGGTGGGTGCGCCGCCGGCTGGCCGACGGCCCGTCCCGGGTGATGTGGGATCCGCTGACCGTGCTTGTCGAGGCCCACCACCTGAGGCTGACCGGCCGGAACGCCGAGGCTGTCGACCTGCTGCGGCGCTCCGATGACTCGGCCGCCGCCGCGAGCATCCCGGACATCCGTTGCTGGACGCGTGCCCAGTTGGCGGGTGCCCTCGCGGAGGCCGGCTCCCACGCGGACGCGCTGGTGGCGATCGCGGAGGCCCGTGCGCTGGTGGCCTCGACCGGCGGCTCCACGACCGCCCGCGGGTGGGTGGAGATCGAGGAGGCGGCCGTGCACGCGCATGCCGGTGACCGGGCGCGGGCCGTCGCCCTCGCGCTGGAGCTGGCTGACCGTTTCGTGGCCGCCGGGCGGATTGTTCGCGCCGTCGAGGCGTTGCACCTCGCCGCGCGGCTGGGCGTCGCGAACGCCGTGGTGGCCCGGTGTGAGGCCCTGGCCACCCGGATCGGGGCCGCCGAGGTGGCGCAGGCGTGGTCCGTTCATGTCCGGGCCCTTGCCGGCGCCGACGGTGACGCGTTGAGTGGCGTCTCCCGCCGCTTCGAGGACATGTGCCTGCTGCCGCTGGCCGCCGAGGCCGCCGTCCAGGCCGCCGCCGCGTATCAGATGCGCGGTGCGGTCCGCAGCGGGCGGCTGGCGAGAGTCCGCGGCGCCGATCTCGTCTCCCGATGCGGGGGGCCGCTGCCGCCCTGGGCGTCCGACGAGGTCAGCGTCGCCGCCGGTGCCGCGGCGGCGCGTGGCGGGACCAGGTCGCACGGGGTTCCCGGCCCCGAGCTCACCCCGCGGGAACGGGAGGTGGCGGCGTTCGCGGCCGTCGGGCTGTCGAACCGGGAGATCGCGTCCCGTCTGGTCGTGTCTGTCCGGACCGTCGAGAACCACCTGCAACGCGCCTACGGCAAGCTCGGGGTGCTGCGTCGCGCCGATCTGGCACTCCGGCTGCAGGAGAGCCTGGAGTCCGGCTTCGCCGCGGGGTCGGTGACCTGACGCCGGGGCGCCGCCGGCTCCGGCCGTGCGCGCCGCCGGTCATCGCGGGGCGCTCGACGACTCCAACCAGATCGCGACGCCGTCGAGGGCACGGGCCACGGTGAACTCGAAGAACTCGACGTCCAGCTCGGCGGGCGGCCGAGGGTCGCGCGCCCGGGCGAGGGCGTCGACGCTGGCCGCGGCGAGGCCGGGCTGCGGGGTGTCCTGGAAGTCACTGAGGACCTGTGCCATCTTGCCGCGCGCCTCCGGCCGCTCGGCGCGGTCGTCCTCCGCCGCAACCATCATGAACGCGGTGTTGAGCAGGAACCGGTAGACCAGGGTCGCGTCGCCGCCGAAACCGGCGCGCTGCAGTACCTGGATGCCGCGGTCGATCGTGGGCAGGGCGGCGGGAACCGTCGGCCCGATCAGGACGACGCGCCGGGCGACCCCGCGGAACTCCCGCAGCACCGCCCGGCCCTCGCGCAGCAGCCGGGTGAACCACTCCCGCCAGGGTAGGTCGGCGTCCGGGACGGGGATGAGGGCTATCACCCGGTCGGTGATGGCGTCGACGACGGTCTCGCGGTCGCCGACGTGGTGGTAGATGACGCCGGGCCAGACCTCCAGGGCTCCGGACAGCTGGCGGATCGACCAGCCGTCGAGACCCTGGCCGCGGGTCAGTTCCAGCGCCGTGTCCACGATCTTCTCGGCCGTCATCGGCGGCAGACCGGCGGCCAGGCGCGATCGTGCGGAGTGGCTGGGCCGGTCCATGGGGTCACCTTAACCGCCGGGCTCGAGCGCCCCCGTCTCGATGCGAGGAACATCCATCGGCTAAGGTCAGCCTAAGCTATTAGACGGTGTCTAACATCTGTTGCACACTGTTCAGCGAAGGCTTGGACGATCTAGCGAAGGTCGACACATGAACGAAGATCGAGGAGCGCTGGCGGCGCTGCTGCGGCCCATCCGGGGCCGGCTGTGGCTCGCCACCGCGGCGCAGGCCGTCTCCGCGGCCGTGAGCGTCGTGCCCTTCATCGCCGCCGCCGAGCTGGGGCGCGTCCTGCTCGACGACGGCCCGGTCGATCACGGGCGCGCCTGGACGATCACCTGGGTCGGCGTCGCGGCCCTGTTCGCGCGGCTCGTCCTGCTGGCCGTGGCCGGCGGGGTGAGCCACTTCGCGGACAACCGGCTGCAGCTCGACATCCGCCGGCGGATCGTCAGCCACCTCGGCCGGGTGCCGCTGGGCTGGTTCTCCGATCGCAACTCCGGCACGGTCAAGAAGGCCGTCCAGGACGACGTGACGACCATGCACCACCTGGTCGCGCACTCCCGGCTGGAGATCACTGCGGCGACCGTCGTGCCGCTGACGACCCTGGCCTACCTGTTCTGGGTCGACTGGAGAATGGCGCTGATCACCCTCGCTCCGCTGATCGTCGGCCTCTACTTCTACGGGCGGAACCTCGCGGCCGTCGGCGCCCAGCTCCAGCCCTTCGACGAGGCCACGCGAGCCATCAGCGCCAGCACGGTCGAGTTCGTCGACGGCATCGCCGTCGTGAAGATCTTCGGCCGGGCGCGCGGCGCGCACGAGCGCTTCACCCGGGCCGCCGACGACTACTCGACCTTCTTCAAGGGCTGGGTCACCTCGACGATCGGCCTGCGCGCGATCTCGGAGATCCTGCTCTCCCCGGTGGTGGCGCTGCTCACCGTCCTCGTCGGCGGCGCGCTGCTCGTCACGAAGGCCGACATGGAGCCGGTCGACCTGCTGCCGTTCGCGCTGCTCGGCGCCGGCCTCGCGGCGCCGATCCTCGCGCTCAGCTACGGGATCTACAACATGCGCACCGCCCACCAGGCGGCCGCGAACGTGACGGGCGTGCTGGCCGTGCCCCCGCTGCCCGTCACCGCCGAGCCCGCCGTCCCGGCCGGCAACGACGTCGTCTTCGAGGACGCCCGGTTCTCCTACGACGGGGAGACCGAGGTCCTGCGGGGCATCGACCTGACCCTGCGCCCCGGGACGATCACCGCGCTGGTCGGGGCGTCGGGCTCCGGCAAGTCGACCCTCGCGTCGCTGGTGCCGCGCTTCGGCGACGTCACCGGCGGCGCGATCCGGCTGGGTGGCGTCGACCTGCGCGACATCGCCCCCGACGAGCTGTACCGCCGGGTCGCCTTCGTCTTCCAGGACACCCACCTGCTGCGTGACTCGATCGCCGACAACATCCGGCTGGCCCGGCCGGAGGCCGATCTCGCCGAGGTGCGCGCCGCCGCCCAGGCCGCGCGCATCGACAGCCGCATCCGTGAGCTGCCCCAGGGCTACGACTCCGTCATCGGTGAGGACGGCCAGCTCTCCGGCGGTGAGGCGCAGCGGGTCGCGATCGCCCGCGCCCTGCTCGCGGACACCCCCGTGATCGTCCTGGACGAGGCGACGGTGTTCACCGACCCCGAGGCCGAGGCCGACATCCAGGACGCTCTCTCCGAACTGACCAGGGAGAAGACGGTGCTCGTCATCGCCCACCGGCTGGCGACGATCGTCGCCGCCGACCAGATCGTCGTTCTCGACGACGGCGCGATCGCCGAGCGGGGCACCCACGCCGAGCTGGTCGCGGCGGGCGGCGTCTACGCCCGGATGTGGGCGGAGCACGAGCGCGCCGCCGACCCGCACGCACGTCCCGGCCCTGCCCCGGGACCTGCCGGCGTTCGCGGTGCCGCGGGCGCGCTGACCGGAACGGAGGAGGCCCGGTGATCCGGAGGCTGTTCACACTGCTCGGCCCGGAGCACCGGGGCGAGCTGCGGAGCCTGCTCGGCTGGCTCGTCGGCGCGGCCGTCCTGCAGGGCGCGGCCTTCGTGCTGTTGGTGCCGATCCTGCGCGCGCTGCTCGGCGACAACCCGGATGACGTCTGGCCGTGGATCCTGGCCCTCCTCGCGACGACGGCGGGGTACGGGTTCGCGCACCGGGTGGGCCTGCTGGCCAGCGCCGACGCGGGTGCCGGCCTCTCGCGCACCGTGCACCACCGCATCGGCGACCGGGTCGCCGGCCTCCCGCTCGGCTGGTTCTCGGCTGACCGGACGGCGGCGGTCAACCAGCTCGCCACGCGGGACGTCATGGACGTCATGGGCGTGTTCGCGCACCTGCTGCGGCCGCTGCTGACCGGATTCGTGACCCCCGGTGTCGTCGTCGCGCTGATGTACGTCTTCGACTGGCGGCTCGCGCTCGCCGCCACGCTCACCGTCCCGATGCTCGCGCTGGTCTACCGCTGGAGCACCCGGCTCGCCCACCAGGCCGACGCCGCCAGCGACGCCGCCCAGGTGGACGCCGGCGGGCGGGTGCTCGAGTTCGCCCGGGCCCAGCGGGTGCTGCGGGTGTTCGGCCGCGGTGCGACCGGGCCCGCCGCCCGGGCGCTCGACGAGGCCCTGGAACGGCAGCGGGCGGCCGGGCACCGGCAGCTGAGCGTGGCCGTGCCGGGGCTGATCGGCTTCGCGGTCGCGGTCCAGGCCGCGTTCACCGTGGTCATCATCCTCGGCACCTACCTCGCGCTCGACGGCTCGCTCGACGCGCCCACGCTGCTCGCGGTGCTCGCCCTGGCGGCCAGGTTCATCGAACCCGTCGCGGAGGCCGCGGCGCTGGGCACCGAGCTGCAGAAGGCCAGCCGCGCCCTCGAGCGCATCGAGAACCTGCTCGCCCTACCGACGCTGCCAACCCCGGCGGCCCCCCGGCACCCCGAGGGCACCGGCATCGAGCTCGACAACGTCGTGTTCGGCTACGAGGGCCGCCGCGTGCTCTCCGGGGTGTCCGCCTGGCTGGCCGAGGGCACGATGACCGCGCTGGTGGGCCCGTCGGGCTCCGGCAAGACCACGGTCACCCGGCTCATCGCGCGCTTCTGGGACACCGACTCGGGAGCCGTGCGGATCGGCGGGGTCGACGTCCGGGAGATCGACCCCGACGAGCTGACGTCGCTGATCTCCGTGGTCTTCCAGGACGTCTACCTGTTCGAGGGCAGCATCGAGGACAACATCCGGGTCGGACGTTCCGGGGCGAGCGCCGAGCAGGTGCGCGAGGCCGCGCGGCTGGCCCGGGTCGACGAGATCGTCGCGCGGCTGCCCGAGGGCTGGGACACCCGGGTCGGGGAGGGCGGCAGCGCCCTGTCCGGCGGCGAGCGCCAGCGGGTGTCCATCGCCCGCGCGATCCTCAAGGACGCTCCGATCGTGCTGCTCGACGAGGCGACGTCCGCGCTGGACCCGGAGAACGAGCAGGCCGTCGCGCAGGCACTGGCCGCGCTGGCGAACAACCGCACGCTGCTCGTGATCGCGCACCGGCTGGGGACGGTGATGGCGGCCGACCAGATTCTCGTCCTGGAGCGGGGCCTCGTCGTCGAGTCCGGAACCCATGCCCAGCTCATCGGGACCGGCGGCCGGTACGCCGCCTTCTGGCAGCGGCGCCGCGGAGCCGAGGGCTGGCGCCTGGCGCCTGGCACCGCACCCACCGGCGAGGCCGCGCTCGCCCGTCTTCCCCACCCGGCCGCGGGCCACTAGGAAACCCGAGGTCACTCCCGCTACCGCCGGCGGGACGCGTCGGGTCGACGCCCGAGCGCCGCCTCGCCCCTCCCGAGAACGGCTCCCCATGCGTAAATGGCTACCCCTGCTCACGGTCTCCCTGAGCACCTTCATGCTGCTCCTCGACGTCACGATCGTCAGCGTGGCGGTGCCGGCCATGGCCGACGCGCTCGACTCCTCGTTCACCGATCTGCAGTGGACCGTCGACATCTACGTCCTGGTGCTCGCCGCCCTGCTGATGGCGATCGGCTCGGCGTCCGACCTCTTCGGCCGCCGCCGGATCTTCCTCCTCGGGCTGGTCGTCTTCGCGGCGGCCTCGCTCGCCTGCGGGTTGGCTCCGAACATCGGCTTTTTGATCGCCGCCCGGGGCATGCAGGGGCTCGGTGCCGCGGCCATGTTCGCGACCAACGCCGCCCTGCTCAGCGCCACCTACCGCGGCCGTGACCTCGGTGTGGCCTTCGGGGTGTGGGGCGCGGTCAACGGCGCCGCCGCGGCGCTGGGCCCCATCGTCGGCGGCCTGCTCACCGAGCACATCAGCTGGCGGGCCATCTTCCTGGTCAACCTGCCGGTGGCCGCGGTCGCCATCGTCATCGCCCTGCGTGCCGTCACGGAGTCGCGGGACCGGGCGAGCGGCCGCATCGACATCCCCGGCACCGTCACGTTCACGCTCGGGGTCTCCCTGCTCATCTACGGCCTCATCGAGGCCGGTGACCAGGGCTGGTCGGATTTCGTCACCCTCGGGTGCCTCATCGGCGCCGCCGTGGCTCTGGTGGTCTTCGTCCTGGTGGAACGCGGCCGGCGCGCGCCGATGCTCGACCCGCGGCTGTTCCGCGGCCCGTCGTTCTCCGCGCTCATGCTCGGCGGCTTCGTCCTGACCGGGGCGGCGTTCGCCAACCTGGTGTTCGTGTCGGTGTGGGCGCAGACCGTCCTCGACTTCGACCCGGTGAAGGCCGGTCTGGTGCTCACCCCGCTGGCGGGGATGTCGTTCGTGGTCGCCGGGGCCGGCGGCCGGCTGCTGCACGGAGTCCCGCCGAGGATCTCGATCGGGGCCGGCCTGCTGTTCGTGGGAGCCGGGACGCTGCTCGACATGGTCATCGCACCGTCGTCGGGATGGACCGCGCTGCTGGCCGGACTGATCGTCACCGGTGTCGGGGTGGGGCTGGCCTCGCCGGTCCTCGCCTCCGCCGCGCTCACCACGGCGCCCCCCGAGCGCGCGGGCATGGCCAACGGCGCGATGAACACGTTCCGCCAGCTCGGGTTCGCGGTCGGCGTTCCCGTCTTCGGCACGGCCCTGGCCGGGCAGGCACGGGCCACGCTCAGCGACAGCGGCCAGTTCGACGACCCGCAGGCCACCGCCAGCGCGCTGTCCGGCGGCGGCGCGCCGGAGATCATCGCGCGCGTGCCCGCGGCCGCGCGCGCCGCGGTCGACCAGGCCCTGCACGCCGCGTACGCCGACGGGCTCGATCGGGTCTTCCTGATCAGCGGGGTCGCCGCGCTGGTGGCGGGTGTCGCGGTGCTGCTGCTGGTCCGACCGGTACCGACGGCCCCCCGCGCCGCGGCGGCCGACGGCCCGGCGGGCGCGGCGGTACCCGGGGGGCCCGCGATCCCCGCGCCCGGCGGCAGCCAGCTGCCGACGGGGGCGAACGGCTGAGCGGCGGGGCCGCGGTCAGGCCCCGGGCGGCGGGGCGGCGAGCAGCCCGCCCCGCAGCTCCCGGACGTGGTCGGCCACCGCGCTGACGGCGCCCCGGTCGTGGCTGATGAACACGGCGGCGAGACCGCGCTCGGTGACCAGGCCGCGGACCAGCCCGCAGATCGCGCCGGCCGACACGGGATCCAGCGCCGACGTCACCTCGTCACAGATCAGCAGGTCCGGAGCCGTGGCCAGGGCCCGGGCCAGGGCGAACCGCTGGCGTTGGCCGCCGGAGAGTCGCCCGGGGCGGCGGGCCGCCAGCTCCGGGGCGAGCCCCAGCTCCGCGAGCAGCGCGGCGACTTCACCGCCCGACTCCTCCGGTCCCTCCGGTTCCCCCGCCTCCCGCGCGTCGCCCGCGGCGAGGGCGTAGGCGCGGGTCACCGCCTCGCCGACCGGACGACGCGGGTTGAGGGACGTGTACGGGTCCTGGAAGACGTAGCCGATCCGGCGGCGCTGCGGCGGTGGGCGATCCGTCGCCGAGGGTGCCAGCGGCACTCCGTCGAGCTCCACGGTCCCGTCGTCCCACGGGTGCAGGCCGATGACGGCGCGGGCCAGGGTCGTCTTCCCGGTGCCGGAGACACCGACGACGCCGACGCACTCACCCCGTCGCACGGTCAGGTCGACACCGCGCAGCACCTCGGCCCGGCGGCGCGCGGCCCCGGTGGAGACCCGCAGCCCGGCGACGCGCAGCGCCACCGCCCCGGGCCCTGGGGAGAGGGAGGGGACAGCGGCAGGGCCGGGGCCCGGGGCAGGCTCGGCCCCGGCCGCCCGTGGCGACGCCTGTGCCGGTGGCTGCTGTGCCGGTGCTGGTGCCGGTACGTGGCTCAGCCGCCGGCTGGCGGCACTCAGCGCCCGGGTCGGGCCGGTGCGCGGCCGGTCGAGGACGTCGCGGGGCGCTCCCCGCTCCACGATCCGCCCGGCGTCCAGCACGACGAGCTCGGGCACGCCCGGCAGCTCGGCCACAGCCGCCAGGTCATGGCTGACCAGCACGAGCGAGAACGAACGCACCGCCCGCCGCTGCTCGATCAGGGCCAGCAGGGCGGCCGCCTGGTCGGGGTCCACGTTCGCCGTCGGCTCGTCGAGGACCAGCACGTCCGGCTCGCCGGTCAGCGTGAGCGCGA
Organism: Frankia sp. Hr75.2; assembly: GCF_949319125.1. NCBI lineage: Bacteria > Bacillati > Actinomycetota > Actinomycetes > Frankiales > Frankiaceae > Frankia > Frankia sp. Hr75.2. Next base: position 15,210 of record NZ_CASGGV010000055.1, read on the forward strand.
GCAGCAGCCGCTGGCGCTGCCCGCCGGAGAGCTGGTGGGGATACCGCGCGAGGAAGGCCCGATCGTCGGGCAGCCCGACCGCGCGCAACGCCGCGGCGGCCCTCGCCCGCACGTCCGCCCCCCGGCCGCCGACGAGGCGGATCATCTCCGTCAGCAGCGCCGAGACGCGCATGGTCGGGGTGAGCGAGGCCGCCGGATCCTGCGGCAGGTAGCGCACCCGGCGGCGGCGCAGCTCCCGCGCGCGGGACGCGCGCGGGGCGCGCGCGGGGCGAACACGTCGACCCCACCGATCGTCACGCCGCCCGACGTTCGGGTCAGGCCCGGCCCGAGGTGGCCCAGCAGGGCGAGCGCGAACGTGGTCTTGCCCGCGCCGGAGGTGCCGATGACCGCGAGGGTCCCACCGGCAGGCAGGTCACAGGAGGCGCCGTCGAGGACCGCGCGTCCGCCGGCCGCGGCGACGCTCAGGTCGGTCACGACGACGTCCGCGGCGGGCTCCTCGGGGCCCTCGGGGGCCTTGCCGACGTCCGGTGCGCCGGCCGTTCTGGTGGTCATTCCCGGTTCGTCCCGTCGGAGTGGGCGACCAGCCAGTCGCTGATCAGGTTCGTGCCCACCGCCAGCAGCGTGATCGCGAGGGCCGGGGCCAGCACGCACCAGGGCGCGACCGTGATGCCCCCGCCGTTCTCGTTGATCATCTGGCCCCAGTCCGGAGTGGGCGGCTGGGGGCCGAAGCCCAGGAACCCGGCCGCGCTGATGATGATGATGGCCTCGACCATCCGCGTGCCGGCGTCCGCGAAGATGATCGTCCGGAGGTTGGGAAGCAGGTCGCGGACGAGGATCTGGCGGGTCGGCGTCCCGCACAGGACCGCCGCCTCGACGTAGGGCTCCGTGACGAGCGCGCGGGTCGCCGCGTAGATGACCCGCGCGGTGGGCGGCGTGAGGACGACGACGATCGCGGCGAAGGCGGCGAGGCCACCCACGCCCAGCGCGCTCGCCGCCGCGGCCAGGACCAGCACCGCGGGGACGGCGAGGATGACGTCGAACACCGCCAGCACGGCCCGCGCGCCGCCCCGGCCGAGCCAGCCCGCGAGCAGGCCCGTGCTGACGGCGATCAGCTGGGCGGAGGCGACCGCGAGGACCGTGATGAGCAGCAGGCTCCGGCCGCCGACGAGCATGCGGGAGAGCACGTCCCGGCCCAGCAGGTCGGTCCCGAGCGGGTGCGCCCCGCTCGGCCCGGCGAGCGGGCCGGAGACGCTGGCGGTCGTCGGGTAGGGGTGGACGAAGACACCGACGAGAGTCGTCAGCACCGGTACGCCGAGGACGAGCAGACCGATCACCAGTCCGGTGCGTCCGCGCAGGTGCTGGCGTCCAGGGAGCCCACGGCCGCCGCGGCCACCCGGCTCTGACGCGGCCCCGGTCGCTTCGCCGGGCAGGGCGGTCTCGGTCGCCGGCCCGGTGCCGGACGCGGCGGAGGGCCCGCTCACGTGGCCGTCCGGGCGCGGGGGAGCAGGAGCCGGACGGCGCCGTCGGCGAGGGCGCTCACCGTGACCACGAACGCGGCGACCACGATCGTCACCGCCTGGATGACCGGGACGTCCCGCTGGGAGACGGCGGTCTGCAGCGCATTTCCCACCCCCGGGTAGCCGAACACGATCTCGACGACGACGACGTTCGTGACCATCGCGATCATGGTCAGTGCCCCGGCCTGGCACAGCACGGGCAGCGCCGCCGGAAGGATGTGCCGGGCGACGACCCGCCGGTGCGGGATGCCGCGCAGGCGGGCGGCGAGCGCCCAGGGCATCGCGGCGGCGTCGAGCACGCTGGCGCGGACCAGACGCGTCACGTAGGCGAAGGAACTTAGCGTCAGCGCGGCCGCGGGCAGGACCAGCAGCCGTGGCTGGAGGATGGCCGGGCGGGTGGGATCGACCAGCGCGAGCGCGGGCAGCCAACGCAGGTCGACGGCGAACAGCAGCACGAGCAGGGAACCGGTGACGAAGGCCGGAACGGCCGACACCGTCAGCGAGAACAGGAGCAGCAGCCGGTCCACGGCCCCGCCGGGCCGCAGGCCCGCGGTCACGCCGGCCAGTGTGCCGGTCACCAGCACGGCGGCGAGGGCGGCGGCCGCCAGCGTCAGACTGTTCACCATCGGCCGCGACAGCAGGGTGGCCACCGGCAGGTCGTTCACCTGCGACCGGCCCAGGTCGCCGTGCGCCAGCCCGGAGATCCACCGCAGGTACCGCTCCCAGACCGGGTGGTCGAGCCCCAGCCGGACATGCTCCGCGTGGAGCCGCTGTTCCGTGGCGTAGGGGCCCAGGCGGGCGCGCACGTTGTCACCGGGCAGCGCGGACGTCGCGGCGAAGGTCACGACGGACACCCCGAGGATGACGGCGAAGGCACCGGCCAGCCGCCAGAAGGGCGACGGCACGCGGCCGGCCAGCGCACGCGGCCCGGCAGGCGGAGTGCTCACCCCGTGCGATGGATGAAGATCAGGTCCGGGATGCCGAAGTTGGGGCTGGAGTCGACCCCCCCGACGGACGGCGCCGTGGCGACGAGTCTCGGCGCGAAGCCCCACACGAGGTCGGAGCCGGAGTCCCAGAGCTGCTTCTGCAGGCCGTCGAACGTCGTTCGCCGCTTCGCGGCGTCGAGCTCGCCCACTCCGTCGGCGAACCCGGCGTCCCAGTCGGGCTTGCGCCAGCCGAAGTTGAACGGGCCGTCGGACAGGTAGACCAGCGGGGCCATGTCGGTGAACGCGCCGACCTGGGCGAACGCCACGCCCGACGCCTTCGCCCACTCCTCGGGCTGCGCGAAGTAGACGTCCGGCGGGATGACCTCGACCTTGATGTCGAAGCCGACCTCGCGAGCCTGGTCGGCGAGGAGCTGGGTCGCCTCGACGAGACCCGGGCCGATGGGCGAGGTCAGGAGGGTGGCCTTGACCGGGGTGGGCACCCCGGCCTCCCGCAGGAGCGACTTCGCCTTCGCCGGGTCGTGCGGCCGCTGCGCGATCGAGCCGTTGTAGTTCGGCAGGCCCTTGCCCCACAGGTCGTTGCCGACGGAGCCGAATCCGAACAGCGTGGTCTCGACGAGTTTCTCGCGGTCCACCGCGTATCGCAGGGCCTGCCGGACGCGCTCGTCGTCGAACGGCGGCGCCGCCATGTTCAGGAACCAGGCGAGGCCCTGCTCGGCCGCGCCGCGGTGGATGGTGACCCCGCGGTCCTCCCGCAGGGTCGAAGCGTCCAGGTAGGCGACGTCGTCGGCCCAGTCCACCTGGCCCGACCGCAGTGCGGACAGCCGCGACTTCGCGTCCGGCGCGGCCACCAGCTCGATCTCGTCCAGGTAGCCCCGGGCGTCGCCGTCCCAGTAGTCGGCGCGCCGGCGCAGGACCGTGCGCTGGCCGGGCACGAACGAGGCGATCTCGTACGGGCCGCTGCCGACCACGTCGCCGAGCTGGGACGCCGGCCTGCCACCCGGCATGATCACCAGGACGACGCCGCTGACTCGGGCCGGCAGGTCGTACACGGGGGCGGTCAGCGCGATGGTCGCGGTGCGTGCGTCCGTCGCCTTGCTCGCCTTCAGATCGATCGCGGCGATCGCGGCGCCGCTCTCGGTGCCGGCGAACGTCGCGAAGCTGGCCAGCACGTCGGCCGTCGTCAACGGCTTGCCGTCGGAGAAGGTGATCCCCGGCTTCAGCTTGAGCGTCCAGACGGTCGCGTCGGCGTTGGGTGTCAGGCTCTCGAACAGGCGCGGGGTGACCGAGCCGTCCGGGTGGGCGTCGCCGAGGCGCTCGTACACCGCCAGGCCGCGCACCGAGCCCAGGACGTCGTGCCCTTTCACGATGTCCAGGGTGTCGGCCGGGCTGCTCGCGAACGCGGCCCGCAGTTTCCCGCCGCGGCGCGGGGCCGCCGCCCCCGCCGCGCCCGTGGCTGGCACGGCGGGATCGTCGTCGCCGCAGGCCGCGAGCAGTGCCGGCGCCGTGAGGGCGCCGACGGCGAGCAGGCCGGCGCGCCCGAACGCGCGACGGTTGAGAGCAACGTTCATCGAGGTCTTCTCCTGGGGGCCCGTGCCACCCAACCAGCGGGCAGCTAAGGGTAACCTTATGCATAGACCATTCGCTTAAGGAAGACCTTAGTTGCATCTGACCTGGGTTGACGGGTCGGCATGCGACGATGGTCCGGTGTGGACACAGGGTGAAGACGGCGACACGGCGGGCACCGCGGAGTCCGGTGCGGAGTCCGGTGCCGAGCCCCCTGCCCGGACGGAGCCGGCGACGCGGCCGTCCGGGGTGCTCGGCCGCTACGGCCACCGGCGGCCGCGGCGGGGTCTCACCCCGCAGGTGGTTGTCGACGCCGCCCTGCGGGTCGTCGCCCGCGACGGCCTGGACGGGCTCACCATGCGGGCCGTCGCGGCGGAACTGAACACCGCGACGACCTCGCTGTACCGGCACATCGCCGACCGGGACGCGCTGCTGACCGCGATGCTCGCGAGCGTCGCGTCCGGCCTGCCGGTCACCGTGTCGGGCCGGACACCCCTGGAGCGGGTCGCGGCCCGGCTGATCGGGGCGCACGACCTGCTGGCCGACTGGCCCTGGGTGCCCTTTGTGCTGGTCACCGGGCAGTATGTCGCCGCGGAGTCGCTCGCCTTCGACGAGGCGAACCTGGCCGATCTGCTCGCGGCCGGGCTCGACATGCCCGCCGCCGCGCTCGCCTACCGCAGCTGCTGGCACCTGCTGGTGGGCGAGCTGCTGGACCAGCACGCCGCGCCGGCCGCCGCCGCGGCCCGACGTCTGCGGCGGGCCGCGATACCGGTGGCCGACCTGCCCGTCCTGGCCCAGGCAGGCCCCTTGCTGACCGACGCGGGGGGCGACTCGTTCGCCCACGGCGTCGCGCTGCTGCTGCGAGCCGTGGTCACCGGAGCCGGAGTCGGAGTCGGGGCTGGGCCCGGAGCCGGGCCCCTCCGACCCCTTCCAAGTCCGGGCGCCCGACCCCCGGAGCCCTGAAGTCCGGAATCCGGGGCCCGGAGAGCCAAGTCAGCCCCCTGCCAGGCCCGGCGCGGCCCCTCAGCCTCCGCCCACCAGGTGCGGCAGGGCCGGATCACCGGCGTCGCCGAGGATCGACGCCAGATGGCCGGCTATCGCGACCACCGTGGGATGGTTCCACAGCAGCGTCGCGGGCAGGGCGAGGCCGAACTCGCGTTCCAGCGCGATGCGCACGGAGGCGGCGAGCAGCGAGTCGACCCCCGCCTCGGTGAGCGGCTGGTGCGGGTCGAGGCTGGTCACGTCCGTGCCGAGGACGGCCGCGACCCGGCCACCGACCACGCCCAGCAGGTGGTCGGCCAGCTCGTTGCCCCGCAGGCCGATCCAGTCCGGCACGTCGGCCGGTGCCTCCGCGTCGGTGGTCGCCAGCTCGGACAGCAGCGCCGGCCGGGGGCCGGTGTGCCCGCGGGCGAGCCCGAGCACCGCGACCAGCGGTGCGCTCGGCGCACCGGCCCTGGCCGCCGCCGACGTTGCCGCCGCTGACGCTGACGATGCGGCGGCGGTCTGGTCGAACGCGCGCAACGCCTCGTCCGGTGAGATCGGCGTCGTGCCGCGGGCGGCGAGTTCCATGTCCGTGGTGTCGCCCGAGGTCGCCATCCCCAGGCCCTGCCAGCTCGTCCACGCGATGCTCACCGACTCGCGGTGACCGGCGGTCCGCCGGTGCGCGGCGAGGACGTCCAGGAAGGTGTTCGCGGCCGCGTAGGCGCCCTGACCCGGCAGCCCGAGCAGCGGGCCGGCGGAGGAGAACAGCACGAAGAAGTCGGTGCTGCCCGGCGGGAACAGCTGGTGCAGCACCCACGCCCCGTCCACCTTCGGCGCGAGCACCTCGCGCAGCCGCCCGTCGTCGAGGCGGCGCAGCAGCTCGCCGTGCACCACGCCGGCGGCGTGCACGACGCCCCGGACGGGGGGCAGGTGCGCGACGTCGAGCGCCGCGCGCATCGCCGCCAGGTCGGTGACGTCGGCCGCGACCGTGTGGACGGTGACCCCGGCGGCCTCCAGCCGCCGGAGGGACGCGGCTCGCGGATCCTCATCTGTCCAGCTCGCCCGCGCTGGCATGGGCGTCCGGCCGAGCAGGACGACCCGGCGGGCCCCGCGTGCGGCCAGGTGCTCGGCGACGACGAGGCCGAGCACCCCCAGGCCCCCAGTGATCAGATACGTGCTGTCGGCGCGGCAGGTGAACGCCTCGGCCGGGCCCAGGGGCACGGGTACCAGCCGCGGCACCAGGACCCTCGGCGTGGGGCCGGTGGGGTCGGCGCCGCCCGGCGCGGGAGCCGGCCCGACGGCGACCAGGGGCTCGGCGGGAGGCGTCGCGAACAGGCCCACGACTGTATCGGCGTCCCACCGGCCTGCGGGGACGTCGACGACGGCTCCCCAGAGCTCGGGATGCTCGGTGGCGACCACCCGGCCGAGTCCCCAGAGGGGTGAGTGCGCGAGGGCCTGCGGCCCGCCAGCCTCGCGGACACCCCGGGTCAGGCACCACAGCCGCGGGCGGGGCTCGGGGAGCGCGGCGACGCGCTGGACGAGGGCGGTGAACGCCGACGCGCAGTCGGCCGCCGACGGCGCCACCACCGACGGCGCACCTGCCGGGGTAACGGTCGTACCGCCCGCGTCAGGCCCGGCGCCGAAGGCGTTCCCGCCCGCCGCGCGCCCGCCGGCCGGCGCGGCCCACGGCGCGAACACCACGTGCGCCGCCGTGGCCACGGCGTCCGGATCGTCGTCGACGACGGCTCCACGCGCTGCGCAGGCCGGCGTGAACTCGCGCGCCACCTGGTGTGATCCGAGCACGAGGATCGTCTGGCCGGCCAGCGGATCCGCGGATGCCGGCTCGGCGGAAACCGGCCCCGCGGTCGGCAGCCAGCTCATCTCGAAGCGGTCCGTGCCGCCGCGGCCGTCCAGGTCACCGTCCAGCTCGCCGTAGCGCAGCCCGCGCAGCGCCGCCTCCGATCCGGAGCCCGGCCCGGCGCCGGCGACATCGCCGTAACCGTGGACCGTGACGTGCACGGTGTTCTTCTGCTCGGCGTCCAGCCATACCGCGACGCGCGCGGTGGCCGGTGGCGGCCCGGCCACCCGGACATGGTCGATCCGCGCGGGCATCCGCAGGACGGCGGGCCCGGGGAAGATCACGGACGCGGCCGACAGCGCGGCGTCGAGCACCGCGGCCCAGCTGCGGGTCGCCTCCGTCGTCACGACGGCGGACATCGACCGCGGGCCCCGGCGGAGCTCGGTGACCGTCCACGGGTAGCCCATGTCCGCGACCCCGAGCTCGGCCAGCCGGGTCACGACGTGATCGTCGGGCAGGGTCTCGTCCTGCGCCTCGGGTTCCTCACCCGGGACCGGCGATGCGGAGCCGCCCGCCGGCAGCGCCGTGGTGTGGGTCGACCAGCCGGCGGAAGGGCCGGCCAGCGGGCGGGTCACCAGCCGTAGGCCGGCCTCGTCGTGGACGACCCGCAGCTCGATCGGCTCGCCTTCCGCCGGCACCACGACCGGCTGGCGCAGCGCGACCTGGCGGAGCTCCTCGGTGCCGGCGGCGGTGAGAAAGGTGTTCAACAGGACGGCCGCCGGCACGATCTCCGTCCCGAGCACCGGATGGGTGCGCGGGTAGGGCCGGGTGCGGAAGTCCAGCGTGGTCCGCCACATCCGCTGCCGCGCGTTGGGCACGGCGAGGTCGGCGCCGAGCAGGGTGTCGGCGGGGAACTCGGTGCCCGCCGCCCCGTCCACCCAGTGGCGGGTGTGCCGCCAGGCGGTGGTGGGCAGGTCCACGGCGGGCCCGTCCGGGGCCGCCGGCCAGTTCACGCTCACACCGTTGCAGTGCAGGGACGCGAGCGCGGTGAGCAGCGTCCGGCGCTGGGGCTTGTCGCGGCGCAGGCTCGGTACCACGACGCCGCCGGTGTCCGCCGGTGTCCCGGCACCGGCCGCGGCGAGCGTCTCGGTGATCGAATGACTGACCACCGGGTGCGCCGACACCTCGAGGAACACCCGGTGGCCGTCGTCGTACGCCGCGGCGACGGCCTCCCGGAAGCGGACGGGGTTGCGCAGGTTCGCGGCCCAGTAGACGGCGTCCAGGCGGGGCCGTGACCGCGGGTCGTTCACCGCGGTCGCGTAGAGCGGCACGGCCACGGCACGGGGCCGCAGCTCCGCGGCGGCCACGGCGAGGTCCGGGCACAGCGGGTCCATCTGGGGGCTGTGGAACGCCACGTCCGAGTCGATCCGGCGGACGGTCCAGCCCGCGTCGGCGGCCCGTGCGGCGACGCGGTCGACCACCGGGATGTCCCCGGATACCACTGTCGACGCCGGGGCGGCGGAGATCGCGGCGACGGCCCCGGCGGCGTCCGCTCCCATGTCCGCCAGCCAGGACTCGACCTCGTCGAACGACCGGTCGACCATCACCATGGCGCCACGCCCGGCGACCCGGCGCAGCAGCATCGACCGCCGGCACACCAGCGTCGCGCCCTCGGTCTCGGTCAGCGCCCCCGCGGCGACCGACGCGGCGATCTCACCGACCGAGTGGCCGATCACCGCCCGCGGCACCAGGCCGTACGCCCGCCAGACGGCCGACAGCCCGACCTGCATCGCGAACAGCATCGCCTGGATGACGTCCACCGAGCCCAGGTCTCCGGACTCCAGCACCTCCCGCGGGCGGACTCCCAGCTCGGCGGCGAAGACCGGGTCGATCCGGTCGATCGCGGCGGCGAAGGCCGGCTCGTCGGTGAGCAGCTCCCGCCCCATGCCCGACCACTGCGCGCCGTGCCCGGAGAACACCCACACGGCGCCGGGCGCCTTGCGGTGCGCGTGCGCGGCCGGGCCCGCGGGCAGGCCGGCGCGCGCGGCGGTGCCGGTGACGACGGCGGGATCCGCCCGTCCCTCGGCGAGGGCAGCCAGACCCGCCGACAGCTCGGCCCGGTCCTCGGCGACGACCACCGCCCGCGCGCTGAGGTGGGAGCGGCGGGTGGCCAGGGTGTCCGCGACGGCAGCGAGGTCGGCGCGGGCGATCCCGGCGCGCGCTCCGCCCGGGCGGCCGTGGCCGTTTCCGACGCTGGGGCCGGGGCCGCCGGGGTTGAGCGCGGCCGCCAGACGGGCGGCCTGGGCGGCGAGACCCGCCTGGCTTGTCGACGACAGCGGGTAGAGGCGGAGATCGGATGCCGCCGTCCGTTCCGGGCCGCCGCGCCGCCCGGCCTGACCGGCCGACGCGGGCCGCGGCGGGGCCTCCTCGAGGACGACGTGGGCGATGGTGCCGCCGTAGCCGTAGCTCGCCACCCCTGCTCAGCGCGGATGACCGCTGGCCGGCCACGGAGTCGTCTCGGTCACCAGACGCAGGCCGCTGGCCTCCCAGGGGATGTCGGGCCGGGGGCCGGTCACCGTGCGGGTCGGCGGAAGGACGCCGCGGCTCAGCGCCAGCGCTGTCTTGATCACGCCGGCGATACCGGCGGCGGCCTCGGTGTGCCCGATGTTGGTCTTCACCGAGCCGATCAGGCACGGGCGCGGTATCCGTCCGCCGTCGCCGTCGCCCTCGTGGTGATCGGCGGTGCGGTTGCCGACGACGGCCGCCAGCGCGGCCGCCTCGATCGGGTCACCGACCCGGGTTCCGGTCCCGTGTGCCTCGACGTAATCCACCTCGGCCGGCGAGACGCCCGCGTCGGAGTAGGCCCGTCGCATCAGGTGCGCCTGGGCCTCGCTGCTCGGCGCCATGATGCCGTCGGTGCGGCCGTCCTGGTGGACGGCGCTGCCGCGCAGCACGGCGATGATCCGGTCACCCGAGCGCAGCGCGTCGGAGAGGCGGCGCAGCACCACGATCCCGCAGCCCTCGCCCCGCCCGTAGCCGTTCGCCGCGGCGTCGAAGGCCTTGGACCGGCCGTCCGGGGAGATCGCCCCGGCCCGGTCCAGCACCGTGGTCAGGCCGGGGCCCGCCATCAGCATCACGCCACCGGCGAGCGCGACCGGCACCTCGCCGCGCAGCAGGCTCAGGCGTGCCTGGTGCAGCGCGACCAGCGACGAGGAACAGGCGGTGTCGACCACGACGCTCGCGCCGCGCAGGTCGAGCGTGTAGGAGATCCGGTTCGCCACCGCGCACAGCGACGCCCCGATGCCGGTCCAGGCCTGGACGCCGGGCAGGTCCTCCAGCAGCCTGCGGCCGTAGTCGTCGGTGCCGACCCCCAGGAAGACCCCGGTGTCGGTGCCGGCGAGGTTGGTCGGCGGGATCCCGGCGTGCTCCAGCGCCTCCCAGGCGACCTCCAGCGCCATCCGCTGCTGGGGGTCGAGCTGGCGGGCCTCGGTCGGCGAGATCCCGAAGAAGGCGGCGTCGAAACCGGCGATGTCGTCGATGAAGGCACCGCGGTCGATGACGCGGGACAGCACCGCGGCCTCCTCCCGCGAGCGGCCGCGGTAGGCGTCCCAGCGGCCGGCCGGCACGGGGCCGGCGGCCGTCCGGCCGGCGAGGAGGAACTCCCAGAACGACCGCGGGCTGTCGATGCCTCCGGCGAACCGGCAGCCGATGCCGATGATCGCCACCCGGTCGTCGGGGGGCGGGCTGAACCTGCTCATGTGTCACCGCGGCGGGTCGGGCGCCACACGTCCTGGGCGGCGCGGAAGGGGGAGATGGTGGGAACGCCGGGGGAGGTCACCGGCCACAGCGGCACGCGGCCGCGGGCGACTACGGCGGTCACTGGTACATGACCGCCTTGCTCCACTCCTCGCCCGGCCCGAACAGATAGCGGGCCTTGAGGATGTCCCGCTGCTCCCGCAGCGCGTGGGCCGGGACGATCGTGCCCGGCGACAGGCCGGTGACCTGGTGCGGAACTCCCAGCTCCCGGTCGATCGCCGCGCGCAGCTCCTTGACCGCGCGTTCGCGGGCCTCGTCCGCCACCTCGATCTCCACCCGCAGCACGTCGGGCTCGGCGGCCGCGCGCCAGAACATCACCTCGCACGCGGCGGGAAGCCGGAAGACCAGTTCCTCGACCTGCTGCTGGGTGATGGGGGTGGAACCGACGTGATAGGCGAACGCCGCCCGGCCGAGCACCCGCACGGTCGGGAGCGGCCAGCCGCACGGGCAGGGCCGCGCGGAGACCTCGACCTCGTCGGCGAGGTTGTACCGCAGCAGCGGCATCGCCTCCCGGAACAGCGGGGTCACGACCAGCTGGCCGCGCCCGGTCGAGCTGAGAGTCCCCGTCTCCGGCGACCAGACTTCGAAGATCGCCCGGTCCGCCCACAGGTGCATCGCCCCGGACGGGCACTGGCCGGCCATGGTGCCGGTCTCGGTCGAGCCGTACTCCTCGATCACCGGGATGCCGCCCCAGATCTCGCTGATGCGCTGGCGCCGCGCGGCGGTGAGCGGCTCGGCCGCGACGAACATCGCCCGCAGCGCCGGGAAGTCCCGCTCCGGCCGCAGCCCCGCGGCCCGGGCGGCGGCCGCCAGCAGCAGCGCCTCGGTCGGATTGGACCAGGTCAGCGTGACCTCCAGGTCATGCACCACCCGGACGATGCGGGACAACGGGGTGGCCATCGACCGCGAGTCGCCGGGCACGACCGTGGCGCCGCACAGCCGGCCGGCGGCGTGCGCTAGATGGCCGGTGATGAGCAGCGCGTACGGGGTGCGGACCAGGAAGGTGTCCGACGAGCTCATGCCGATCCACTTGCGGGCGTACCGTTCCGCCAGGTCGGTCCAGTCCTTCTCGGTGTAGTAGGACGCGGTCGGGTCGCCGGCCGTGCCGCTCGACTCGTGGTACGTCGCGAGCTCCGTGCGCGCAACGGCGAGCATGCCGAACGGGTAGGCGTCGCGCAGGTCCTGTTTGGTGGTGAGGGCGAGGCCCGCGAAGTCGGCCGCGGTCCGCGGCGGCTCACCGCCGGCGTACCGGGCCGCGTAGAAAGGCGAGCGCAGCGCGGTGGCCAGGACTCGGGGCAGTTCGGCGCGTTGCAGGGCGGCAAGTTCGTCCGGGTTGGGCCAGCTGGTTGCGTCAGGACGCGTCCACGGCATCGGGACTCCCGTTCGGGTGAGGTTCGTTGCGAGGTGCGTGTCAGATGGACCGACGACGTCCAGCAGCACAGCACCGGAACCTGCTCCGGATCGTGAGTAGCCGGCACTCAATTCGGTCGTCAGTAGCGGGCCGGGAGTGCTGCGAGGAACCTGCCGATGACGGCCGGAAAAGGGTTCCGGAAGCTGGGTCCACCGAGAATCTTTGAGTAGTGACTACTCACGAGATCGGAATACGCGTCGTGTTCTTCTTTTCTTCGCGGCCGGCTGGCGGCAGCCGGAGGAGACCCAGTTGATTCACGTGGAGGAGATATCCAACGATGAGGACCACGAATCTGTATCTCGCCGGGATCGGCAGCCATCTGCCGCCCCTGGAACCGGTCGAGCGGGCCGTCGCCGAGGGCCGTTACGATTCCGCCGCCGCGAAGGCGTCCGGGATGCGCTCCGTGGCGGTCAGTGACTCGACTCCGGCCCCGGAGATGGCCATCGAGTCGGCCCGGGCGGCGCTGGCCGGCTCCCGGCACACCGCGGACGACATAGGCGTGCTGTTCCACAGCTACACCCATCACCAGGGCCCGGACGGCTGGTCGGCGGTGCACTACATCCTGCGCAACACGGTCGACCGGCCGGTGCCCGCGGTCGAGGTGCGCCAGGGCTGCCTCGGGATGATCGCCGGCGTGGAGGCGGCCGCGAACCGGCTCGTCGCCAACCCGACCCACGACGCGGCGCTGGTCACCACCGGCGACAACTTCTCCACGCCGCTGGTCGACCGCTGGCGTGGCTCGGGCCTGTTCCTGCTGGCCGACGCCGGGTCGGCGGTGGTCGTGTCGCGCCGGGCCGGATTCGCCGAGCTGCTCGCCGTCGGGTCGTTGTCGGATTCGTCGATGGAGATCCTGCATCGGGCCGGCGAGGATCTCTTTCCGCCGGGAATCACCCGGGGCCGCGGGCTGAACTTCGCCGAGCGGGCCGAGAAGGTGCGCGAGCAGTGGGCGGCCGGCCAGGCGCCCCCCATCAAGAATTTCGGCGACCGGGTAGCCGAGATAGCCGAGCGCACGCTGAAGGAGGCCGGGCTCACCCTTGAGCAGGTGAGCCGGGTCTGCCATGTCGGTTTCGGCCGGCCCGCGCTGGAGGCCATGTTCCTCGTCCCGCTCGGCCTGCCCGCCGACAAGGACACCTGGGACTACGTGAACACCATCGGCCACACTGGCGCCGCCGACCTGTTCCTCGGCCTGGAGCACCTGTGGCGCACCGGTCAGGTCGGCCCGGGCGACAACGTGCTGCTGATCGGCGCCAGCACGGGGATGGAAGCCGGGGCGGCCGTCGTCCGGATCACCGTGACGCCGGCGGAGTGGGAGGTCTGATGCTGCCCGGTTGCACCTCATGGCCGGCGGAGGTCGCTCGCGGCTACCGGGAGAAGGGCATCTGGCGGGGACAGACGATGGGCGCGATGCTGGCCGAGCTCGCCGGCCGCCACCGTGACCGCACGGCGCTGGTCCACCACGACCGCCGGATCAGCTACGCCGAGCTGGACGCCTGGGCCGACCGGCTGGCCGCCGGGTTCGCCGCGCACGGCGTCGCGCGCGGCGAGCGCGTCGTGGTGCAGCTGCCGAACACCCCGGAGTTCATCGCGATCGTGTTCGGGCTGTCCCGGATCGGCGCGATCCCGGTGTTCTCTCTGGTCGCGCACCGGGCGACCGAGCTGACCCACCTGGTGCGGCTGTCCGGCGCCACCGGGTACATGGTGCCCGAGACCTACCGCCGGTTCGACCACCTGGCCCTGGCCCGCCAGGTCCAGGCGGAGACCGACACGTTGCGGACGCTGTTCGTGTTCGGTGACCGTGCCGACGGCTTCGTCGCGCTCTCGGACGTCGAGGCCGCCGGCACCGCCGCCCGGGAAGCCGGCACCGCCGCGGGGGAGGCCCTGTCTCCGGAGGCCGACCCGTCCGATGTGGCGTTCTTCCTTCTCTCCGGCGGGACCACGGCGCTGCCGAAGATGATCCCGCGCACCCACGACGACTACGTGTACCAGTCCGAGCTGGCCGCCCAGGTGTGCCAGATGTCCGCCGAGGACGTCTACCTGGCCGTGCTGCCCGTCGAGTTCAACTTCGCCTTCGGCTGCCCGGGTGTGATCGGCACGCTGCAGACCGGCGGGATGGCCGTGCTCGCCGACACCCCGAACCCGCTGGACTGTTTTCCGCTCGTGGAACGGCACGGCGTGACGATGACCGCGATGGTCCCCTCCGTCGTGGCGCTGTGGCTGGAGGCCGCCGAGTGGAACGACGCGGACCTGTCGAGCCTGCGCCTGGTCCAGGTCGGCGGCGCCCGGATGACCCGCGAGTTCACCGCCCGGATCGGGCCGGGCCTGGGCTGCTCGCTCCAGCAGGTGTTCGGGATGGCCGAGGGCCTGCTCTGCTTCAGCCACCCCGACGATCCGGCCGACGCGGTGCTCACCACCCAGGGCCGCCCGATCTCGCCCGCGGACGAGATGCTCGTCGTCGGGCCGGACGGCGACCCGCTGCCCAGCGGCGAGATCGGCGAGCTGGTCGCCCGTGGTCCGTACACGCTGCGCGGCTACTACCGGGTGCCGGAGTACAACGCGCGGGCGTTCACCCCGGACGGCTTCTTCCGCACCGGTGATCTCGCCCGGTTGACCCCGGCCGGTGACCTGGTGATCGAGGGCCGGATCAAGGAAATGATCATCCGTGGCGGGGACAAGATCTCCGCCGGGGAGGTCGAGGACCACCTGCTCGCCCACCCCGGCGTCACCGCGGCGGCCGTGACCGCCGTCCCCGACGACCTGCTCGGTGAGCGGATCTGCGCCCACCTGATCGTCGACGGGCCGGCCCCGTCGCTGGCCGAGCTCAAGCGGGCCATGCACGCGCGCGGCGTCGCCGACTACAAGCTGCCCGACGCCGTCCGGTTCGTGACCGAGTTCCCGCTCACCCCGCTCGGGAAGATCGACAAGTTGGCACTGGCCGCGGCGGCCGCGTCCGAACGGAAGGCTCAGGTGTGACCGGCATCCCCGTACCGAACGAGGCGGCGCTGCGCGACGTCGTGGCGTCCGCGCTCGGCCTCGCGCCCGCGGATCTCGATCCGGAGGCGAACCTCGTCGTGCTCGGCCTGAGCTCCCTGGAGATCATGCGGCTGGTCGGCACCTGGCGGCGCCGGGGCGTGCCCGCGGACTTCGACCGGCTGGTCGCGGCCCCGACGCTCACCGGCTGGCTGGAGCACTTCGCCGAGCTGGTGCCCGCCGCCGACCCGTCGACGGAGGCGACCCGGTGAGCGCCCTGCTGATCACCGGCGGCACGGTCTACACCGCGGACGACGCCGAGCGCGTCGTGCCGGGCGGCGCCCTGCTGGCCCTGGACGGCGAGATCGTCGCGGTCAGCACCGCGTCCGAGGTCGCGGAACGGGTCGGCGAGCTCGCCCCGGACATCCAGGCCGGCCTGGAGACCGTGGACGCCCGCGGGATGCTCGTCCTGCCCGGGCTGGTGAACGCTCACTGGCACGAGATGTTCTCGATGCGGTTCCCGATGCGGGGCGTGCTGCGCCCGCCGTCGGACCGCGAGGACAAGGCCGTCTTCATGGGCGCCGGCGGCGACATCCACCAGATCTCCGGGATGTTCGACTCGTTCGGCCCGATGATCGAGGCGATGACGCCCGACGAGGGCCAGGCGATCGCCGAGTACTCGATGTGGACCCAGCTGCGCGGCGGGGTCACCACCCTGGGCGACATGGGGTCGCTCAACCGGCCCGCATCCATGGTCGCCGCCGCTCAGACGCTCGGCCTCCGCTTCTCCGCCAGCACCTGGGCCTCGGACGCGATCTGTCCGCCGGGCGGCTCGCGCTTCGTGCGCACCCGGGACGCCGACACGGTGCTCAGCGGTGTCGAGTCGCTGCTCAAGACGGTCGGCGCCGACCCGACCGGGCTGCTGCGGGTCCGTCCCAGCATCGCCTACGTGACCAACATGACCGACGAGCTCGGCCGCGGGATGGCGGAGCTCGTCGACGCGAGGGATCTCGGGTTCGCCACGCATGTGGGCGCGCTGCGCAACGAGGTGGAGGTGATGCGGACCTTTCACGGCACCACCGGGGTGCGCCGCCTCGCCGAGCTCGGTCTCGTCAACGACCGACTCATGGCCGCGCACTGCGCGTTCGTGGACGACGACGAGCGGCAGCTCCTGCTCGACGCGGGGGTGCACATCAGCCACTCGCCGGCCAAGTACGGACCGTCCGGTGAGTCGTCGCTGACGGAGACCGCCGTCGTCCCGGCGCTGCGCCGGGACGGGCTGGAGGTGTCGCTGTCGACCGACGGCGCGGCCATGCCGATCGCCGGGATGGCCGAGACGATGCGGGCCGCCTGGCAGATGTACAACGAGATGAGCGCCGACCAGACCGAGGTGCGCGCCAGCGACGCGCTGGCGATGGCCACCCGCATCGCGGCCCGCGGCCTGCGCTGGGAGGGCGTCGGGAGCCTGGCGCCCGGCTACCAGGCCGATGTGGTGCTGGTGCGGGCCGACGACTGGCGGTACGTGCTCAACCCCAGGCCGATCGAGGGCTTCCTGTGGCTCGGCGGGTCCACCGACGTGGACACCGTCATCGTCGCGGGCCGCACGCTGCTGCGCGGCGGGAGGAGCCTCGCCGTCGACGAGCGGGAGCTCGAGGCGCGCTACCTCTCGGCGCTGGCCTCCTTCACCACCCGGGTGGTGAAGGTCCCGGCCGACGTCGTCGACCGCGCGATGCGGCAGGCCGCCCGATGACCACGACGGCGCAGACCAAGACGGCGCAGACCACGACGACGCCGAGGGCGGGGGGCTCCACCGCGCCCGGCGGGCCGTCGTCCGGTGGCGTGACGCTGGTGACCGGGGCCGCGGGCGGGATCGGTGCGTCGGTGGCGCGCGCGCTCGCTGTCGAGGGCACGCCGGTGGCGCTCGTCGACCGCTCCGCCGAGCCGCTGTGGCGGCTCGCCGACGAGCTGGCCGGCGCGGGCCGGCAGGTGCTCGCCGTCGCCGCGGACGTCACCGTCAGCGCCGACGTCGACGCCGCGGTCGCGAAGGTCGAGGCGGAGCTGGGCGCCATCGGCGGGCTCGTCAACGCGGCCGGTGTGCTGCGGACGGGGGCCGTCACCGCGCTCGCCGACGAGGACTGGGAGCAGACGCTCGCGGTGAACGCCGGCGGGGTCTTCCACGTCTGCCGCGCGGTGGCCCGCCGGATGGTTCCCCGCGGTGCCGGATCGATCGTCACCGTCGCCTCGAACGCGGCGCGCACGCCGCGGACCGGGATGGCGGCGTACGGGGCGTCCAAGGCCGCCGCGACCATGATCACCAAGGTGCTCGGCCTGGAGCTGGCCGGTCACGGAATCCGCTGCAACATCGTCGCCCCCGGTTCGACGCGCACTCCGATGCTCACGGCGCTGGCCGGCGACGCCGCCGAGCGTGCGTCGATCGAGGGCACCGCGGCGACCTTCCGCCTCGGTATTCCCACCGGACGGATCGCCGAGCCCGACCAGATCGCGGACGCGGTGCTCTTCCTGCTCTCCGACCGGGCCGCCCAGATCACCCTGCACGAGCTGACCGTCGACGGCGGAGCCACGCTCGGCGCCTGACCGTCGCACGAAGGCGATCGCCGCGCGGAAACGCGCAGAAAGGAACGGACCGCGGTCATGGGGATCACTCCGATCGAGTCCTATCCGATGCCGACCCCGGCCGACCTGCCCGCGAACATCGCGTCGTGGCGGGTCGAACCCGAGCGTGCCGTCCTGCTCATCCACGACATGCAGCACTACTTCCTCGCACCGTTCGCGCGTGGCGCGCAGCCGCACACCGACCTCGTCCACAACGTGCGCGCGCTGCGTGAGCGGTGCGCACAGCTCGGGATTCCGGTGATGTACTCGGCGCAGCCCGGCGGCATGAGTAGTCGGGACCGCGGGCTCCTGGCGGACTTCTGGGGGCCGGGAATGACCGCACAGGCCCGCGACCGGGGCATTCCCGACGAGCTCGAGCCTGCCCCGGCCGACACCGTGCTCACCAAGTGGCGGGCCAGCGCCTTCCACCGCTCGCCGCTGCTGGAGCTGATGCGCGATGCGGGTCGTGACCAGTTGATCATCTGTGGTGTGTACGCGCACGTCGGAGTGCTGCTCACCGCCGCCGACGCGTTCGCGAACGACATCCAGGCCTTCGTCGTGGCCGACGCGGTGGCCGACTTCACCCCCGAGTTCCACCGGATGGCGCTGGACTACGTCGCCATCCGGTGCGGGGCCGCCGTGGTGGCGGCCGACGTCCTGGGCTGGCTCGGCGCCTCCGGCGCCGCGTCGGCCGCGTCGGCGACGGCGGCCGGGTCTGCGACGACGTGCGCGTCGTCGGCCCGGGCCTGAAGGAGATGGCCCATCTCGCGCACACCGAGTACCGGATCGTCGGGCGCAGCTCCCGCGACGTGCGCGAGATCCTGCGGGAGACCCTGTTCGCCCCGACGGTGACGGGTAGCCCGCTGCAGAGCGCCTGCCACGTCATCGCGAAGTTCGAGCCGTCCGCGCGGGGCTACTACGCGGGGGCGGCCGCGTTGATCGGCTGGGACGCACTCGGCGGCCAGCGGCTCGACTCCGCGATCCTGATCCGCACCGCCGACGTCGACAGCACGGGCCGGATGCGGGTCGGGGTCGGCGCCACGCTGGTGCGCGACTCCCACCCGGCGGCGGAGACCGACGAGACCCGCGCCAAGGTGGCCGGCCTCCTGCACGCGCTGCGTCGCCCCGTCGTCCGGCTCGGTCGGTCCTCGCCCTCGAGCGGGCCCGCGGTGGCCGACCAGCCGGTGTCCGTACGGCCGGTGTCCGACCGGCCGGAGTCCGGGCAGCGGGCGCCACGGGCCACCGCGACAGGGCGGGCACGTGGACCGGCCGCCGGGCCGCGGGCGGCCAGTCCACGTCGCCCCGGTGCCCCCCTCGGCGAGGATCCGGCGGTACGGGCGGCGCTGGCGAGCCGGAACCTCCCGCTGGCGCCGTTCTGGCTGACGCCGGCGCAGACTCGTCCGCGCGACCGGGGCCGCCTGCTGATCGTGGACGCGGAGGACACCTTCACGGCGATGGGGGCGGCTCAGCTGGGCGCCCTCGGATTCGACGTCACGGTCCGCCGCTTCGACGAGCCCTACCAGATCGAGGGGGTCGACCTCGTCGTCCTCGGCCCCGGGCCGGGCGATCCACTGGACGGCGCGGATCCCAAGATCGCCAGCTTGCGGGCTGTCACCAGGAGCCTGCTGAACCTGGATGTGCCCTTCCTGTCGGTGTGCCTGAGCCACCAGGTGCTCTGCGACCTGCTCGGCCTACCGGTAATCCGGATGGCGGTTCCCAACCAGGGCGTGCGGCGGACCGCCGATCTGTTCGGCCAGTTGGAGCCGGTGTACTTCTACAACACCTTCGTCGCGATTCATCCGAGTGACCTGCTCGAGGGCGGGCCGGGAGTCGGACCGGTCGAGGTGGCCCGTGACCTGACCACGGGCGAGGTGCACGCGTTGCGGGGTGCCGGGTTCGCCTCCATGCAGTTCCACGCGGCCTCGGTGATGACCCGCGGCGGCCTGACGCTCATGGACACCCTGGTCACCGGTGTGCTGCGGGACCGGTGACGACGACCCTTCGTGGTGGCCGGTGGCCGGTGGCCGGTGGCCGGTGGCCGGTGGCTGGCGGTCGGCGGCACCGCCGGCGCCGGCCGGATCACGGTGTGGACGGCGTCGCGCGGGTGACGATCTCGTCGGCGTGCCGGGCGATCCAGGCCACCAGGGGGGGCCAGGCGGGTGACCAGGTCGTCTCCGAGACCGGTGAGGCTGTACTCCACGTGTGGCGGGATGACCAGGAGAGCCTCACGGTGGACGAGCCCGTCCTGCTCGAGGGTGCGCAGCGTCTGGGCGAGCATCTTCTCGCTCACGCCCTCGATGGCTCTGCGCAGCTCCCCCCAGCGCAGGGTCCGCCCGGCCAGCGTGAGCAGGACGAGGATCCCCCACCGGCTCGTGACGTGGTCGAGGACCGTCCGGGTCGGACAGTCGCGGGGAAAGAAGCCGTCCGCGAAGAGGGCCCGCAGCCCGCCGAACTGGTCGCTGACCTGGTTACTAACCATGAAGACAGTACCCCTTACCTGAAGGTGGGTACTATGCGCAGGAAAGTGTTCGCGAGAGGGTCCTGGTGGGCGCAGACGGCGCTGTTCGACCACACCCACCACTGGAGGACCCATGTCCATCGTCGTCACCGGAGCCGGCGGTCACCTCGGCCGGCTCGTCGTCGAGAACCTGCTGGCCCGCGGCGTCCCCGCGGGGCGGATCGTGGCGGGCACCCGCAATGTCGACGCACTGTCGGCGCTGGCGGAGCGGGGCGTGGACGTCCGCCGCCTGGACTTCGACGACCCGGCCTCGCTCGCGACGGCGTTCACCGGGGCCGAGAAGGCGCTGATCGTGTCGGGGACGGACTTCGGCCGCCGGGTCGAGCAGCACGTGGGCGCGGCCCGGGCGGCGCGCGACGCCGGCGCGTCCCTCGTCGTCTACACCAGCGCGCCGTACGCCGACACCACCGACATGCTGCTGGCCGAGGACCACCGGGGGACCGAGGCGGGCATCCGCGCGCTCGGCGTCCCGTTCACCTTCCTGCGCAACGGCTGGTACTTCGAGAACTACACCGACCAGCTCCCGGTCTACCTCCAGGTGGGCGCGGTCGTGGGCTGCGCCGGCGAGGGCCGCGTCAGCGGGGCCGCCCGGTCGGAGTACGCCGAGGCGGCCGCCGCCGTCCTGACGGGTGAGGGGCACGAGGGCGCCGTGTACGAGCTGGGCGGCGACACGTCCTTCACCCTGCCGGAGCTGGCCGAGCAGATCGCCAAGCACACCGGCCAGCCGATCGTCTACCGCGACGTCACGCAGCCCGAGCTGGAGGCCGTCCTGACCGGCGCGGGTCTGCCCGGGCCCGTCGCGCGCGTCCTCGCCGACGCGGACCGGGCGATCGGCGCGGGACGGCTCCAGATCGACACCGGCGACCTGAGCCGGCTCATCGGCCATCCGACCGTCAACCTGGCGGACGCGGTGGCCGCCGCCGGCGCGCCCGCGGCGCCGTGACCGGCCGGGCAGGCTCGTGGACCGGCGCACCACGAAAGGCGGTCAGGACGGCGCGCGGCTATTCCTCGGCGAGGATTCGCTGCAGATAGTCGGCGAACTCTCCGGGCTGTGTGCTGTCAACGATCATGCGGCCCATGACCTCCGAGTACCGGAGCACGTCGGCTGGCTTGTCCAGGTAGACCGCACCTGTGAGGTACCTGCAGTGGACGACGTCGGAAAGCTCCGGCTCGGCGAAGCGCAGGATACTGAAGGTGCCGCCTTCCGCGGCGTGGCCGCCGAAGGCGAACGGCATCACCTGGATGATGACGTTCGGCTGTTCGGAGACCGCGAGCAGGTGCTTCATCTGGGCGCGGGTGACCCGCGGCCCGCCGACCGGGCGCCGCAGGGCCGCCTCGTCCAGGACGACCCAGAGCGTGGCGGGATCCTCCGGGTGGGTCAGTATCTTCTGCCGGTGCATCCGCAGGCTGACCCGGCGTTCGAGCTCTCCGGGCGGAGCCGCGAACTGGCTGCTGTTCAGGCCGATGGCGGCGCGGGCGTAGTCCTCGGTCTGGAGCAGGTCCGGGACGAACTGGGCCTCGTAGGCCCGGATCTGCGTCGCGGCGGTCTCCAGGCCGAGGTACATCTCGGACCAGTCCGGCAGGACGGCGGCGAAGGCGCGCCACCAGCCGGGCTGGTTGGCCTCCCGGGCCAGGGCGAGCAACGGGGCGCGCACGGCCTCGTCATCCACCCCGTAGAGGGTGAGCAGATCCTCGATGTCGCGAATTTTGAACGCGACCCGCCCCAGCTCCAGCCGGCTTATCTTCGAGTCAGAGCTCCGGATCGCATACCCGGCCGCCTCGCGGGTGATTTCCCGCTCCTCCCGGAACCGGCGAAGCTGGCCGCCAAGCAGGATCCGCAGCGCGACCGGCCCGCGGTTCCGCTGGTCTACCATCCTGTCCCCCGTAAGTGATCAACGTCCGAGAATGTCTCCCCTTCTTTGACGGCGCTCACGCCTTGCGCGCGACACCGCAGAACGAGTCCAGCGCAGTGGGGGTGGTGCCCGGGGCGGGTCGCCAGAGCGGGGTCGAGATCAGGCCGGGCTCGAGCAGCTCGAGACCGTCGAAGTACCGGGCGATCTCCTGGGGCGTCCGGTTGTAGTACCCGTGCCCGCCGGATCCCTCGCTGAGGGCGTGGACCTCTCCGTCGGCGACGGTGCCGTCACTGAGCATGAGATGGCTTCCCGATGGCACGGCATCGAGAAACCGCCGCACGATCGCGTATGCCTCGTCGAGGTCGACCACATTCCCCATGATCCCCATGAGGATGAGCCCGACCGGGCGGCTGAAGTCCAGGGTCTCGGCCGCGCCCGCCAGGATGGTCTCGGGGTCGTGCACGTCGGCGTCGAGGTAGGCGGTGGCCCCTTCGGGGCTGCCCGTCAGCAGGGCGCGGGCGTGCGCCAGCACCAGCGGGTCGTTGTCGACGTACACGACGCGGGACCGCGGGTCGACCGACTGGGCGACCTCGTGGGTGTTTCCGGTGACGGGCAGGCCGGTGCCGATGTCGAGGAACTGCCGGATGCCCACGTCGCCGGTCAGGTGGCGGACCGCACGACCGAGGAAGGCCCGGGAGGCCCGGGCGATCTCGACGATGTCCGGGTACAGCTCGACGTAGCGGTCTCCGTACTCGCTGTCGACCTCGAAGTAGTCCTTGCCGCCCAGCCAGTAGTTCCAGACCCGGGCCGACTGTGGCCTGCTGGTGTCGAACGTGGCTGGCGGGTGGTCGTCGGTGGGGCTGTTCACGGGGCGGCTCCCTGCGCGCGGTGGTCGCGGGCGTCGGCGGGCGGAATCCGCGGTGGTCCCGAACCCTGGTTCGAGACCACCGCGGATTCCTGGTTGGCTGCTTCTCGGCTACTTCAGGGAGATCGACCGGTCGAGGAACTCGTTGGTGACCAGGTCCTTCGGGGCGAGGCCCGGCTTCAGCTTGTCGCCCTCGGCCTCGAAGACCGGGGTGAGGCGGCCGATCAGGGTCTGGACGCGCGCGGTGTCGAAGCTGCCCAGGACGCCGTCGCTGCCGTCGGCGATCAGGCCGAGGCTCTTCTGCTGGGCGTTGGCGTTCGCGAGCAGCTCGGGGGAGAGGGTGAACCCGCTGGTGTTCAGCGAGTCGAGGACCTTGAGCAGGAGCTGGTTGGTCGCCTCGGGATCGTTGATGTAGTCACGCTGCGCCTGCTGGAACAGTGGCACGAGCCTGCTGAGGCAGTCGCGGTTGGCCGCGAGCTTGTCCGGCCGGATGGAAAGCTGCGACCGGTAGACCGGGTAGTCCTTGTCGAGGAGCAGATACTTGACGGGCTTGTTCCACGCCTTGACGTCATGCTCGAGCTGGTAGGGCTCATAGGTCACGAACCCCTGCTGCACGATCTTACCGTCGGCCGCGACGAAGCGGTCCGGACTACCCTGGTAGGAGGTGTCGATCTGCGACTTGTTCAGCAGGCCTTCCCGCTCGAACACCTCGGGGTAGGAGACCTGGCTCGCGGAGACCAGCACCGTCGCGCCTTCCCGGCCGATGTCGGCGACGCTGGTGAAGTTCCAGTCCGGGTTTCCCCACAGCAGGACCTGCGGGTTCTTCTCGTACACCGAGAAGACCGCCACCGACGGCGCCTTGGCCGAGTTCTGGATCGCCTCGTCCGTGCTGATGTCGCCGAGCAGGATGTCGTCGTCCTGGGCGAGTAGCGAGGAAGCCGGCTGGAAGCCCACCGCCGGGCCGCCGGCCCGGATCTCAAGCGTCACACCGGTTCCGCCGAGCTGGCCGGTGATGCGGCTGGAGTCCTTGTCGATGGTGGGGTTCGGCCCGAGGAGCTGGAAGAGGAACCCCTGGTCGGCGCCGGGCCACCATGGTTGTTGGACGGTGACGGTATCCGGGCAGCTCCCCTTCAGCGGAGTGCTGTACCGGGATGCGCCCACCGCTCCGGTTCCGGTTGGGGCCGGCCCGGCCGACTGGTCGTCCGAGTCGGCGCACGCGGTTAGCCCGCATAGGAGGGCGACGGCACACACGCTCGTGGTCACGGAACGGCGACGGAATCCAGAAACTCGCACGGGGAAGGATGCTTCCAGACCCGCGAAATTGCCGCCGTGACGGGACCGGCCCACCCGTCGCGGTTTTCGTGGTCAAGATGTTCTGTAGTGCTGGTGTTGTCTGTATGGGATCAGGCGAAATTTGCCGCGTGTTGCCTGCCAGACGTGGGGAACTGGCTTTGACCTGGCCTTTTACCTGCTTCGTTCGTACTTGCCGACCGAGTGGTCAAGGATGGGGCGAACCTCGGATTGATCTGTCGTGACATCAGCGATCGGACGGTGGGGCCGGGACGGCGCTCGCCCGATGGCAGGCCGGCCGGACGGCGCGGCCCCGGGCACTACGCGCCGGCCGAATCCTGGTGGGTCCACCACTGCAGCGCCTCCTCGACGGCGAGGGCGTCGGGATGGTCGGCGCCGAGGATCCGGCGGCGGCCGGCCCGGACCTGCTCACCGAGAGCGCGAGCCTCCCGGTACCGACCGAGTTTGCCCAGGTAGACGGCAAGGTTGTAGGCGGAGGTGAGGGTGTCGGGGTGGTCGGGCCCCAGGACGCGGCGGCGCCGGGCGAAGGTGTCCTCGCCGAGATCGCGGGCGGCCCGATGGTCACCGCGCGCGCTCAGCCGCACGGCGAGGGCGTTGGCGGCCTCCAGTGTGTCGGGATGCTCGGGGCCGTGGGTCCGCCGAAGCCGGGCGAACACCTCCGCTGCGGATTCGGGGCCGCCCGGCCGCCTGCTCTCCGGCCGCTGCTGCGCGCCGCCGTCATCGAGAACGGCCCTCGGCCCGCCGGGGCCGGTCGCGGGCCGCGTGCGGACGGTCGACGCCTCCATGCGGACGGTCGTCGACTCGGGGGCATCGGGGGTGCGGCCGACCGGCGGCTCGGCGGCCGGCAGCCCCTCGGCAATGCGGCGGACGACGTCGTCGAGATGCAACGGCAGGCCGGCCCGGGCGATCCAGCCCGCGCCGAAGGCCGCGGCGGTGGCACGCGCGAGCGCCAACGCGAAGGCGGTGGCGTCCGACTGGCGGGCGGCCGGGTTCTTCTCCAACGCATGCAGCACCACCTCGGCGACCGGGGCGGCCACCCCGTCCATGGGCGGGGCGGGCTCGGTCAGCTGCCGGCGCCACAGAATGTGCAGCGGCAGCTTCGGGTCGAACGGCGACCGGCCGGTCAGGAGCCGGTAGAGCACGATGCCCAGCGCGTAGAGATCGGTAGCCGGGACCAGCCGGCCGCCCTCGATCTGCTCGGGCGCCATGTAGACCGGCGTGCCGGCCACCTTGCTGGCGGTCGTCGCCGACCCCTCGAACAGCTTCGCGATGCCGAAGTCGCCGACCTTCACGGTCCCGTCCGCGGCGAACAGGATGTTGTCGGCCTTGACGTCGCGGTGCAGCACGTTGCGGGCGTGGGCATGGCTCAGCGCCGCGGACACCGCCAGGCCCACCGCGCACGCCTGTTCCGGCCTCATCCCGGCGCGCTGCCGGGTCAGCGTGCCACCGGCGAGCAGCTCCATCACCACCAGGCACAGGTCGTCGGCCTCGATGTAGTCGTAGACCCGGACCACATGTGGATGATCGAGTCCGCCCAGCAGCCGCGCCTCGGCGGCGAAGTCGATCCGCTCACCCTCGGCCGTCTGCGCCGGCATGACCTTGATCGCCGCCGGTCGGCGCATCCGCCGGTGCTCCGCCCTCAGTACCAGCCCGAACGCGCCCGCGCCCAACTGCTCACCGAGGACGTAGTTCGGCACCACCGCGGCCACCCGCGCCCGGTCGACGATCATCAGCAGTCCCGGCGGCCCGGCCGACCTGCTGACCGCCGCATCATCACGGTCTGTGTCACCACGACCTGTGTCATCACGGTTAGTGTCATCACGATCTGGATCATCACGATGAAACCAGCTTAACGATTGCCCCGGGATCCCGGACCACTACGGATCGCCCCGCTCCGGCGTCTCGGCCCGGTGGCCCCTCCTGCCAATCCCGGCGTATGTCGGCTTCACGCGGCTCGGTGCCGGTGATGGCGGTCGTTGGTCGTCGTCAGCCTCTGTCGGGTTTCCCGCGCCCGGAGGCTCCGGGCTGCCAGGAACGCCGCCGACCTGCGGCGTTGCGGATTCCTGGTGATGGTGGGTGGGAACGAGGGCGCCACCCGGTCCTGATCTGGTCACCGCCGCGAATCCGCCCTAAAATGGGCCCGGCTCGGAAGATCATGTCGGTCGGCACTGTCCGGGCGCATGGCCGGCCGATTGATTGTCCCCACATTCATCTGTGACAGGCAGCGTAGAAAAAGGGGCTGTGGGTGGGCAACCACGGTACGGGCCGCTCGCCGGGCCCGGTCGTCGTGCTGGAGTACTGCGGGCGGCGGTGGCACGTCGCCCGCGATGAGGAGATCACCGTCGGGCGCAGCAGCGCCTGTGCCATCAAGCTTCCCGACGACACCTACCTGTCGCGGCACATGGCCTCGTTGCGGGTTCTGGACGACTGCGTCCTGGTGTACAACAAGTCGCAGTCGAAGCCGTTCTGCCTGCGCCCGCCCGCCGGCGAGGACAGAATCGTCGAGCCCGGGGCGGCGATGACCTCGCTGCCGTTCCCCAGGTTCGGCATCGTCGCGGCCCGCCGCGGCGGAGCGACCGTCACCGTGCAGGTCGACGCCTCCGCCGTCACCCATGACCGGCAGTCGCTCGGCCATACGACGCTCTCCGAGAGCAGGGCGACCATCAGCCAGCCGGTCCAGCTCAGCCCCGCACAGCTCGACATCATCATCGAGCTGTGCCGGCCACTGCTGACGAAGTCCGGGTCCGACGCCCGGCCGGCCACCTACAAGGAGATCGGCGAGCGGCTGGGCCGCGGCCCGAACTACGTGCGCAACGTCATCTCGGACGTCCGCCGCGAGCTGAGTGACCGCGACGAGCCCGGCCTGGCCGACTGGGAGGACCTGGCCCGCTGGATGATCCTCAACCGCCTGATCACCGAGCGGGACGTCCGGAGGTCCCGGCGACCAGGCGCCGGGGTGTAGCGCTCAACTACCCGGCTGGAAGTCTTTCGCCTAGGTTCTGATCCGGCGGCCGGAGCCGGCTCGCGAGAACAAAAACCTGGAGTTGGGCTGCCGGAGGTCTCACCTATGGTCCTGTTACGCGAGGGGCAGGTAGTCCGGGATACCTACAAGGTCGACCGGCTGCTGGGCGAGGGGGCTTTTGCCGAGGTCTACCGGGTCGAGCACCGCTATCTTGGCCGGCAGGCGATGAAGGTCTTCCGTCAGGTGGGAATGTCCGCGGAACAGGTGCGCGACGCACTCGGCGAGGCTATGCTGCTGTCCGGCATGGGGCACCCCAACGTCATCCGTGTGTTCGAGGCGAACACCGTCGAGACGGCCGGTGGGGTGTACGCGTACTTCACCATGGAATACGTGGCCGGTGGAACCCTGCACAGTTTCTGGTCGTCGTACGGCACCACGTTCGTCCCCATCCCGACCGTGGTGGACATCCTGCGGCAGATAACGCGCGGCCTGGCGGTCGCGCATCGGGAGTCCCCGCCGATCGTCCACCGTGACATCACTCCGCAGAACATTCTGGTCGGCTACAGCGGGGCCGGTCTGCAGGTGCGGATCAGCGATTTCGGTCTCGCCAGGAAGGTCAGTGCCCTGACCCTGCTGGCGAGCTCCCAGGGAACCATCGCCTTCATGGCGCCGGAGACCCTGCTCCACCCGCATCTCGCGTCGGTTCCGGGCGATGTCTGGGCGCTGGGCGCGGTGCTCTACCTGCTGCTGACCGACCGGCTGCCCTACCCGCAGCGCTCAGGCGGCGACCCGATCACCGCCGCCTGGAACACGGGCACGCTCGTACCGCCCAGCGAGATCCGGTACTCCGTGGACGAAGCACTGGACGGAATCGTCGCCCGGGCGCTGTCCTACGCCCCGGCGAAACGCTATCCGTCGGCCGTCGAGATGCTCGCCGACCTGGAGGCGTGGGAGCCAGGTAGGTCCGTGCCGCCGAGCCCGCCCGAGCGGGAACCCGGGCCGGCCGGGGAGATCGCCGCGGGCAAGAACGCGCTCGGCCGGTCGTCCCCCGCGGACGAGGCCGCGGCCGTGCGGATGGCCCGCCAGGCGGTCACCGTCGCCACCGGCGGCCAGTACGACCGGGCCGCCGACCTGATGGAGGAGGCCTGCAACAAGTGGCCCGGGCTGCGTGACCAGTACGCGTCACGGATCCGGCTGTGGCGCAAGGGGGTGACGATGTGACGGCCCAGGACAGCGACGCCGACGCCCTGCCGCGGGTGTCCGCGCGGATCTACCGGCAGAACGCCTTCCGGGTGACAGGCCTGCCGCTCTCGTCCACCGGACGGGACATCCGGCGGAAGGCCGACATGCTCGCCGTGATCGAGAAGACCGGCGGGCAGATACCGACCTCGGACATCCTGCCGCTGCGGCCGGCTCCGTCCGCCGGGGATGTCCGGGCCGCTCTCGACCGGCTGGGTGACCCGCGTCAGCGGCTGGTCGACGAGTTCTTCTGGTTCTGGCCGGCCGAGTCCGGCGCCGCGCGGGACGAGGGGATCGCAGCCCTGGCCGCGGGCGACCCGGACGGCGCGCTCCGGCACTGGACCGCGGCGGCCGTCTCCGGCACGGGCGCCCCGCCCGGTGACGCGGATACACCCGGCGACGCGGATACGTCCGGGGAGCCGGCTGCGCCCAGCGAGCCGGTCGCGCCCAGCGAGCCGGTCGCGGCCGGGGACGCCGCGAGCGCGGTTCACAACATCGCGGTGCTCGAGCACCTGCGGGCCCTCGAGGTCGAGATGGGCGCCGAGGGCGAACAGCCCGACTGGGTGTCGGTCTATCGCCGCTGGGGCCACGTCCTGCACGACGACCGGGTCTGGGACAGCCTGGTGGCGCGCATCAGGCGTACCGCCGACGCCCGGCTCGACGTGGGCCTCGCGCCGAGGATCCGCGCGGCGCTGCCGGGCGCGCTGCTGTCCATCGGTGCCGAGATCGTTGTCGCCGCCATCGGGGACGGAGACGACGACCGGGCCGAACGGCAGTTGACGGCGATGCGGGCCGCCCAGCTCGGGGACGGCGCCCGCGAGGCACTCGGCACCGCCCTGCGTGCCGCCGGCGAACCCTGGGCCGACCAGGTCGGTGAGCTGTGCGAGGAGGCCGTCCGGCTCGCCACCGACACCCGGGCGGCGGGCCTGGACCAGGCCGCGCACATCCTCGACCACTCCGCGGGGCCGCTGGCGCGGCTTGACCGGATGCTGGCGCCCGACGATTCGACGCGGGTGCGCACGCACGACAAGGTCGCCCTCGACGCGCTGCGCTGCCTGCTCCTCTTCGACCAGGCCCGGGACACCTCGGACGCCTCCGCGGCCCGCGACCACCCGCGGATGATCGAGGTGATCACCCGGGCCGAGCGGGCGGCGGCGTCCGAGGCCGTCCGCGGCCGGCTGGCCGAGAACCGGGAAATTCTCGACAAGGCCTCCGTACGCCTGACCTGCTGGATCTGTCATGAGAAGCCGGCCGACCCCGGTGCGGCGATCACGAGATGGATGCACGGCGACGTGGTCCGGGCTGTGCGCGAGCTGCGTTGGAACAAGGTGGAGGTCACCGTGCCGCGTTGCCGGTCCTGCCAGCGTGGTGAGAGGGGCCGGGGCTGGCTGGCCGCGCTGCGGTGCGCGCTGTACTTCGTGGTCGCGATCAGCCTGCCCACCATGCTGTTCACCAGCGCCGGCGGCGGATACATCTTCCTGGCCGTGCTGGTCGCGTTCTTCGCGCTCATCGTGGATCTTAATGTCGTCGTCGGTTCCGCCGGGCGAAGACAACGAGAACACATCGACTTGTTCCCGCCGATCGTGGAACTGCGTGAAAAGGGATGGCGGAACGGGGAACGGCCGCTGGGAGTCGGCGGTGCTTGAGATCCCGCGCCAGTGGCGCCATCCCCGTGAGTTCCGCATCGCCCGGCCCGCGACGCCCGAGGAATGGGCCGCGGCACTGCTGCGAGCCGTCGCGAGATCCGAGCCCGTTCCGGCGCCCGACGATCAGCCGGTGAACCCGGCTCCGGCGGGGACGCTGGCCCAGCCGGCGGTGGCCGAGCTCGCGACCGGGCTGTGGCGACTGCGCCGCCGCCTTTCCGGCCCGGCGCCGAGCCCCGGCGCGCGTGACGGCGGCGGGGCGGCGGATCTCCGCCGGGCGCGGCGCCAGTTCGAATCGCTCTGGAGCACCCTCGCCGCGGCCGGCGTCGAGATCCAGGAGCACGACCACACCCGGTACGACTCCGGTCTCGATCTGCAGGTCCTGGAGTTCCAGCAGACCGAGGGCCTGACCGACGAGACCGTCCTGGAGACCCTGCGGCCGAGCGTCTACCTGCATGGACTGCGCGTCCAGACCGGCGAGGTCGTCGTCGGCGTCCCCGTGACCCGGGACGAGGACGGCTGATCCGACCCGCATCCGCCCGGCCCGCTCGTGGGCCCCTGACACCGGCACCGCGCGACCCGCCCCACCGGGCAGCAGGAGGAACGATGGCGCGATCGACGATGGACTTCGGTATCGACCTTGGCACCACCAACAGTGCGATCGCGGTCCTGGACGGCACCGAGGCCCGCATCGTCAAGAACGCGTTCCAGCACGACACGACCCCGTCCGCGGTCTACGCCGACCGCAACGGCCGGATCCACGTCGGTGAACGCGCCCGGGAACGGGTCGAATCCGATCCGGCGAACGCCGCCGCCGAGTTCAAGCTCAAGATGGGGCTACGTGACCAGGCGACGACATTCGCCAACAGTGGCCTTTCGATGAGCCCGGAGGAACTGTCCGCGCACGTGCTACGGGCGCTCAAGGCGAACGTCAACAGGCAGCTCGGGGAGGATATCCGCGCCGCGGTCATCACCGTCCCGGCCGCTTTCGAGCTGAACCAGACCGACGCCACCCGGCGGGCCGCCGAGGCCGCCGGCCTCGGACTGTCTCCGCTGCTCCAGGAACCGACCGCGGCCGCCCTCGCCTACAGCTTCCAGCGCGACGAGGACAACATCTACCGGCTGGTTTTCGACCTGGGCGGCGGAACCTTCGACGCCTCGATCGTGCACATCCGGGACGGCGAGTTCGACATCGTCAACCACCGCGGTGACAACTTCCTCGGCGGGAAGCTCATCGACTGGGCGATCGTCGAGGAGCTGCTGATGCCCGCGCTGCTCCGGCAGTACTCCCTGCCCGGCTTCGGACGGGGCGAGCCCACCTGGGCGCAGGCGATCGCGAAGCTGAAGGCCGCCGCCGAGAACGCCAAGATCGAGCTGTCCTCCGCTGACTCGGCGCTCATCGACATCAGCGACCCCCCGTTGTGCACCGACCCCCGGGGCAACCCGGTGGAGTTCGTCCACGAGCTGTTCGCCGCTGACGTCGACAAGCTGACCGAGCCCTTCGTCGCCCGCGCGATCAACATCTGCCAGGCCGCGCTCCGGGAGAGCCAGCTCGCGCCGGAGAAGATCGACCGGGTACTGCTCGTCGGCGGGCCCACCCTCATGCCCCATCTGCGGCGACGGCTGCGCGAGGGCCTCGGCATCGAGCTGGACGTCAGTCAGGACCCGATGACCGTCGTGGCCCGCGGCGCGGCGATCTTCGCCGGGACTCAGCGGCTGCCGGCGGAACCGGTGCGCGCCGACGTCTCCTACACCGTGGACCTCGAGTACAAGCCGATCGGCGCCGACCCGGAGCCGGTGGTCGGCGGGGTGGTGCAGGGCCCGGCGGACCGGAACCTGGAGGGGTTCACCGTCGAGTTCGTCAACGGGCAGGCCCGCCCGCCGTGGCGCAGCGGGCAGATCATCCTGCCGGCGGCCGGCTCGTTCATCACCACGCTGCGGGCCGAGCCCGGGCTGCGCAACACCTACGAGATCGTCCTGGAGGACCCGACGGGCACCCGCGAGCGGATCCAGCCCGCGGAGCTGACCTACACCCTCGGCGTGGTCGCCCCCGCCGCCACCCTCACCCACTCGATCGGGGTGGCGCTGGCCGGCAACGAGGTCGCCTGGCTGCTGGAGAAGGGCACCCGGATTCCCGCCAGGGCCCGCGAGATCCTGCGCAGCACCGTGCGGCTCACCCGCGGCCAGTCCGGCGGCCTGCTGCGGATCCCGATCCTGGAGGGGGAGCACCCCCGGGCCGACCGCAACCGGCAGGTCGGCGCGTTGGAGATCCTCGCCGACCAGGTGGCCCGGGACATCCCGAAGAACAGCGAGATCGAGGTGGAGATCCAGATCGACGCCTCCCGGCTGGTCACCACCAAGGCCTACGTACCGATTCTCGACGAGGAGTTCGAGGCGTTCCACGACCTGACCACCGAGACCGCCGCCGATCCGGTCAAGCTGCGCCGGGACCTGACAGCCGAGCAGGAGCGGTACGACGCCCTGCGCGCCGACGCGGAGCGGACGTCCGACCCGGCCGCGCTCGCCCTGCTCGGCGAGCTGGAGGACGAGCGGGCGCTCGGCCAGCTCGAGAACGACGTGTCCTCCACCGAACACGGGGACGCGGACGCGGCGGGCACCGCCGGCAAGCGGATGCTCGACCTGCGGGCCAAGCTCGACGCCGTCGAGGATGCACTGGAGTGGCCCTCGCTGGTCGAGTGGGCGAACCGGGTGCTGCGCGACGCGCCGGGC
The DNA here is from genome assembly GCF_949319125.1 of Frankia sp. Hr75.2. Taxonomy (NCBI): domain Bacteria; kingdom Bacillati; phylum Actinomycetota; class Actinomycetes; order Frankiales; family Frankiaceae; genus Frankia; species Frankia sp. Hr75.2. The sequence continues at coordinate 47,944 of NZ_CASGGV010000055.1, forward strand.
ATCATCGACGAGTACGGCGACGCCCAGGACCGGCGCCGGTACGAGGTCCTCGCCGCCGACGTCCGCCGGGCACTGGCCGGTCGCGACGCCGCGCACCTGCGCACCCTCGTCGACGAGCTGACCGGTCACCTGGCGATGGTGGTCGACCGCAAGACGGGCGCCGTCGTGATGGCCCACTTCTCCCAGCTCGTCGAACAACGGCCCGAGCTGCGCGACCAGGCTCTGGCCGCCCGCCTGATCGCGGAGGGCCGGCGCGCCGTCGACAGCAACGACATCGAGCGGCTGCGCACGGTGAACCGGCAGCTGTTCGACCTGCTTCCGTCCGAGGGCACGCCAGAGCGGCAGGAGGGGAGCAGTGTCCGGCGATCCCTGTGACGTCGGCACCCGCCACCGCCGGGCCGGAATCGGCTCCCTGGGCCGCACCGGGCCGCCGGATCTGGCCGTGCTGGCCGTGCCGGCCGAGCCGGTGACCGAGCCCGGCCCGCCGCCGGCCGCGGCGGGGCCCGGTGACACCGCCCGGGCCGTGCTCGTCGGCGAGGTCGTCCGCGGGCAGGCCGCCGTGCTGGCCCGCTCCGGCCGGTACGAGGACGCCGCGCGCCTGCTCGCGGAGCTGGCCGCCGGGCGCGACCACACTGCCGCGGAGCACGACCTGCTCGCCCGGATCCGGGCGCAGCAGGGCCGGTTCGACGACGCCGAGCGGCACTGGCGGGCCGCACTGGCCCTGGACGGCAACCTGGCGGGGGCGGCGGCGGGTCTGCGCCGCCTGGAACGGCTGCGCACCCGCGGCGGCGGCATCGCCCGGGGCGGCGCGGCCGCCGCCCTTCTCGTCGCGCTCGCCTTCGGTGGCGGCTGGTGGCTCGGCCACGACCGCGCCGAGCCGGCGGCGTCGACCGCCACCGCATCAGCCCCCGCGGCGCCCGCGGCCCCCGCTCCGGCTCCGGCCCGGCCGGGGGATCTGACGGCGGACCTGGCCGCGCGCCTCGCCGGCCCGGACGTCACGATCACCAGGGCCGGCGGGCAGGCGGTCGTGGTCTTCCGCAACGCGTTGTTCGCCACGCACGACACACCCACCCCCGAAGGCCGCGCGGCGCTCACCGCGCTGGGTGCCCGGCTCGCGGCCGCGCCCGGGGTCGCCGTCGAGGTCGTAGGCCACAGCGACAATCTCCCGGTCCGCCCGGGCGGACCCTTCCCCGACAACACCGCGCTGAGCCTGGCCCGCGCCGCGTCCGCCGCGGAGATCCTGCGCGCGGCCGGCGTCCCGGCCGCGGCCCTCACGATCTCCGCGGCCGGCGACGCCCTCGCCCCCTACGCCGGCGAGCCCGCCGGCGATCCCACCGGAGACGCCGCCGGCGATCTCCGAAACCGAACGGTGACCCTCCGCGTGGCGCCGCCCGCCTGACGCGACGGCGACCAGGAAGGACAACCCATGACGCAGGGCGAGCCGACGCCGAAGCCGGCGGCCCGGTCCCACGACCCGCTGGCCGTCGCCGTCGCCAACGCCTCACTGTTCGGCGGCGGCTACCTGATGCTGGGTCGGGGACAGCTCGCCGTCGTCGTCCTCCTGATCACCGTCGAGCTACTGATCATCTTTGCCTCGGTCGCGCAGACGCTGTGGTTCGGGCTCGTCGTGCTCGCGTGGTGGGTGGCCGTCATCGTGCACGGCTGGTACCTGGCCGGGGGACGGCCGCACCGGGGCCGGATCCGACCGTTCCGGTCGAGGCGGCAGTGGGTCATCGCCGTCGCCTGCGTGCTCCCGGTGCTGCTGGCCTTCGGTCTTCTCCGGTTCGACGTCGCGCGGATCGAGGGGGACGTCGCGCAGGCCCGCCGTGCCGGCGACTGCCCGCGGGTGGAATCAGCCGTGGGACGGGTGTCGCCCGCCCATCGCATGGTCGACGTCTCCCCGGGCGCCGACGGCGAGGGCATGGCCGAGGCGTGCGGGCTGCTGCGGACGGCCGTCGGCCCGCTCGACGCCGGACTGGCCGGCGACACGAAAGCGCTGGACCAGGGCTTCCAGCAGCTGACCACCGTGCTCACGGAGCTGCCCGGCAACGAGGGCCTGGTCGAGGCGGCCCTGGACCGGTTCCTCGACGGCCTGCCGACCGAGGATCCCTGCATCACCGTGCGGATCGCCACCTGGCTCGCCGAGCGGCCGTCCGATGGCGGCGAGCTGGACCGCGCCCGCCGGGCCGTCCCGCGGATAGCGCCCGCGGCGCTGGCCGACTGCGGCAGCCGTCTGCTGGCGGCCGCGGACTGGGAGCACGCGCGGGCGAGCTACCAGCAGCTGCTCGACGAGTACCCCGACCACGAGCTCGCGCCCGCGGCCCGGGAGGGGGTGCGGCAGGCCGCCCAGAAGATCGAGGAGGCGAGGATCGCCCACGAGCGGGCGGTCGAGCTGGCGAACCTGCGGAATCTGCTGCGGCCGTCGGGTTCCGCTCAACCGAGGTACTGCGCCGCTCCGGTACCGTTCTCCGCCGCTCCCGCCGGGCCGAATCGAGCACTGACAGTCGGCGACACGCAATACACCAGCAAGCTCCCCGCCGAGTGGAAGACCGATGACGTCGCCACTGCCACGCGGGTTCTCTGCGTCGGCGCGTCCGAATTCGGAGCAGCGGTCGAGACCTGCCGATACACCAGCGGGAACGTGACGTTTCACCGGGTGGCGATACCCGTCCGCGTTTACGAGCTACGGACCGGACAGCTCCTGGCCGACACCAGAGTGGAGATCGGCGGGACCAGCTGCCCGTATCTGGTCTACGGCTACAGTCCGACGAGGTCCGTCACCCCCTCCGACTCCCAGGTGCAGGCAGCCTTCCGACCACTGATCAGCCCCTGACCGGCGGAGCCGGCACCTGATCTCACCGGCTGTCACGAGGTCCGCGGCCCCGGGTCGGCAGCGTGTCCGGGCCGATCCGGTGGCGGACGCCACTCGTGCCCGCTGCGACGCTCCGCGGACGAAACACCATAATCCGGTGACAGAACTTCCGTGCTCCGCCCTGGCGCCCGCGTCCGTCGCAGGTCATCGGCTTGTCGGCGGGGGCGGCACCAGTGACGCCGAGGGGTGGGCATGACCGACGATCCGACAGGTGGCCATCAGTGGAAGACCCTGATGGACCGGCTGGACCCCGTCGAGCTCAGAACGGACGTCCCGCACGCGGCGAGGATGTACGACTATTTCCTCGGCGGAAAGGACAATTTCCCGGCCGATCGGGAGGCGGCGGAACAGACCATCGCCGTCTTCCCGAACTCCCGGATCGTCGTCCGGCAGAACCGGACGTTCATGACCCGGGCGACCCGTCATCTCACCGGTGAGCTGGGCATCCGCCAGTTCCTGGACATCGGCACGGGCATCCCGACCTCGCCGAACCTGCACGAGGTCGCCCAGGAGATCGCGCCGGAGACCAGGGTCGTCTACACCGACAACGACCCGATCGTCCTCGCCCACGCCCGTGCCCTGCTCACCAGCACCCCCGAGGGCCGCACGTCCTACCTGCACTCCGACGTGCGCGACATCGACCACATCCTCGGCGCCCAGGAGCTGAAGGAGACCCTCGACCTCACCCGGCCGGTCGCCCTCTCCCTCATCGCGGTCTTCCACTTCATCCCCGACTCCGACGACCCGTACGGCATCATCCGGCGTCTCGTCGACGCCCTGCCGTCCGGCAGCTACGTCGCGCTCACCCATCTGACGGCCGACTTCGACCCGGCGATGCTGGCGGTGCAGGAGACCTACCTGAGCCGCGGTGTCCCCATGCACCTGCGTGACCGCGCGCAGGTCGAGCGGTTCTTCGACGGGCTGGAGCTGCTCGAACCGGGCCTGCAGGTCGTCCACCGCTGGCGGCCGGACGGCGCGGTGCCCGCCGACCTGACCGACGCCGCGGTCAGCATCTACGGCGGCCTCGCCTACAAGGCGTGACGTCCCACGCCCCCGTCCGGTGATTCCGGGAAGCCGGGTGAGGAGCCCGTGGCGGCCCCCGCCGGTGGCCGGCAGTGGGAGGATGACCCGGTGGCCGTACCTGAGCTGACCCCAGAGGAACTGCTGACCACGACCCGCAGCGTCCGCAAGCGGCTGGACCTGGACCGCCCGGTCGCACCCGAACTGATCGAGGAGTGCCTGCGGATCGCGCTGCAGGCGCCGAGCGGCTCGAACCGGCAGGGCTGGCACTGGATCGTGGTGACCGACCCCGAGCTGCGCGCCGGCATCGCCGGGTACTACCGGAAGGGCGCGACCGCCTACCTGGCCGCCGGCGGGGCGTCCGCCGCGGGGTACGAGGGCGAGCGCGCGGCGACGCAGGCCCGGGTCAGCGACTCGGCCCGCTACCTCGCCGAGAACATGCACCGGGTTCCCGTCCTGCTGATCCCCTGCCTCGAGGGTGACGTCACGCAGATCCCGCCGCAGGTCCAGGCCGGGTTCTGGGGTTCCCTGCTGCCCGCCGTCTGGAGCTTCATGCTCGCCGCCCGCCTGCGCGGCCTCGGCACCGCGTGGACGTCGCTGCACCTCGGTTACTCGCGAGAGGTCGCCGAGCTGCTCGGCATCCCGCCCGGGTACAGCCAGGGGGCGCTGATCCCGGTCGCCCACACCATCGGCACGACGTTCCGCCCGGCCGCGCGGGAGCCGTTGGAGACCGTCCTGCACCGCGACCGGTGGTGATCCCGGCGACCTGGTGGTGATCCCGGCGATCCGGCGCTGAACCCGGCGAGGGCGTCACGCCAGCGCGGCTGCCTTGCGCAGGAGCACCGAACGCTCGCGGACGTTGCGGCACAGCCGCGCGGCGAGTTCCAGCTCGGCCCGGGCCTCGGACGTCCGGCCGAGCCGGGAGAGCAGCTCGCCGCGCACGCTCGGGAGCAGGTGCGAGCCCGACAACCGGCCGGCGGCGACGAGATCGTCCACGATGGACAGCGCCTCCCGCGGCCCGGCCGCCATCGCCACGGCGACGGCGCGGTTGAGCTCGACGACGGGGGAGGGAGCCACCCGGCCGAGCGCCTCGTAGAGGAGCACGATCCGCTCCCAGTCGGTCTCCGCCACCGAGGGTGCCGACGCGTGGCAGGCAGCGATCGCCGCCTGCAGGCCGTACGGCCCGAGGCCGTGCCCGAGCGACGCGGCCCGGCCGATCGCGGCCACGCCGCGGCGGATCGCCGACCTGTCCCACCGCCGCCGGTCCTGGTCCTCCAGGAGCACCGCCTCGCCGTCGGGCCCGGTGCGCGCCGCGAAGCGCGCGGCCGTCAGCTCGCACAGGGCGAGCAGCCCGTGCGCCTCCGGCTCGTCGGGCAACAGCGCGGCCAGCGTCCGTCCCAGCCGGATCGCCTCGTAGGCCAGATCGGGCCGCAGCAGGTCGTCACCGGACGTCGCCGTCGAACCCTCGGTGAAGATCACGTAAAGCACACTCAGGACGTCGGAGAGCCGCCCGCGCCGTTCCGCCGCCGGCGGCAGCTCGAACGCCACCCGGGCCGCGGCGAGGGTCTTCTTCGCCCGCGTGATCCGCGCCTGGATCGTCGGCACGGGCACCAGGAACGCCCGGGCGATCTCCTCGCTGGACAATCCGCCGACCGCTCGCAGGGTCAACGCCACCCGGGCCTCGGCCGACAGCACCGGATGACACGCCACGAACATCAGCGCCAGGATGTCGTCGTCGATCCGGTCGGGGTCCCACGGCAGATCGTCCGACCGGGCCGCCGGGGCCAGGCCGCCCGAGACGGCCTCACCCTCGGCGAGCTGCCCGGCGACCATGGCGTACCGCTCGTCGAGCGCCGCCCGGCGGCGGAAACTGTCGACGGCGCGCCGTCGCGCGGTCGTCAGGAGCCAGCCCACCGGGTTCGCCGGCTCGCCGTCCCGTGACCAGGAGACGAGCGCCTCGGCCACCGCCTCCTGGGCGACGTCCTCGGCGAGCGCGAAGTCGCCGGTGTAGCGGGCGAGTGCGCCGACGATCCGGGCGGACTCGATCCGCCAGACGGCCTCGACGGCCCGCCGCGCCGGCTCGGCGCTCGGCGGGCCGCCGGTGCCCGCGGGCATCAGAGCTGGCCGGTCCGCTCGCGCCACGCCCGCTCCCTGACGACCCACTCGTTGTCCTGCGGGAACTCGTCGATGCCCGGCACGCGGCGGATCTCGCACTTCGAACCGTTGATCGCGGGCATCCGCTTCGCCCACTCGACAGCCTCCTCCTTCGAGGCGACCTCGATGATGTAGAAGCCGCCGAACAGCTCCTTGGTCTCGCCGTACGGACCGTCGGTGACCACCGGCGTCTCACTGCTGTAGTCGACCACCACGCCCTGGGACGGGTCGTCCAGCCCCTCGGCGGCGACGAGCACACCAGCCCGGATCAACTCCTCGTTGAAGCGGCCCACGACCTCGAGCATCTCCTCGAAAGGCGTGTCCATCATCTTCGCGAGGGACTCGTCCGTGCCACGCATGATCAGCATGTACTTCGCCATCGTCGATCTCCCTTTCTTGAGGTCGCCGTTCGACCCTCTCACCACCAGGTCGAACGGCCCCGCCGCGGATCGACACGGCCAGCCGGCATTTTTCGTGGCCTCCTGTGGACCGGCGCCGTCGTCCTGCGTGAACCTGATCAGAGGCGTCCCGGCCTATGCGACGGGCCCTGTCCGGTGGACGGCGTCCAGGACGAGCGTGAGTAGCCGGTCGGCCTGGTCGGCGTCGCCGTCGCGGGCGGTCGCCAGCGCGATGCCGACGACGATCTGGATCAGATCATCCGGGCTCAGGTCGGGGCGGGCGGTCCCCGTCCGCTGGGCGCGGCCCAGAAGGTCGGCCGCGGCGGCGGTGATTGTCTGATGGCAGTCGGCGGCCGTCTCGGGTCCCTCGGTCATGAACGCGCCGGCCAGGCCCTGGTTGACACGTGCGTGTACGAGGAACAGGTGCAGCCAGGCCGCCAGCGCCTCGTCGGTGGAGAGGGCGGCTGACAGCTCCGCCGCCTGTCTGCGAAGTGTCTCGATCCGGTCGGCGAGAACGGCGCTGAGCAGCGCGGCCCGGGTCGGGAAGTGCCGGTAGAGGGTTCCCTGCCCGACCCCGGCCCGGCGGGCGATCTCGACAAGAGACGCGTCGGGTCCGGCCTCGTCGAACGCCTCGCGGGCGACCACGAGCAGGCGCTCCCGGTTGCGCCGGGCGTCGGTGCGTGGGGGGCGCTCTGCGGGCGCTCGTCCAACCACTGCCGGCCTTCTCCTCTCACGTGCCCATATGGACAACCGGACATCGTGTCCGTATCGTAGCCGGACCGAACCGGACAGCCTGTCCGGATGATGAGAGGCTCGAAGGAGCACGGTGACAGAGGACCTGGGACACCCGCTCGGCCACGTCGGCGTCTGGACGTTCGCCTTCGACGGCCAGCCCTCCAGCCGGGTGCGGGAGGCCGCCGCGGAGATCGAGGAACTGGGCTACGGCGCGATCTGGTACGGCGAGGGATTCGGTCGGGACGCGGTGAGCCAGGCGTGGCTGCTGCTGTCGGCCACCCGGCGGGTCACCGTCGCGTCCGGCATCGCGAACATCGCGTTCCGTGACCCGATCGCCCTGGCGGGCGCGGCCCGCGCGCTCGGCGAGACGTTCCCGGGACGCTACCTTCTCGGCCTCGGGGGACACCGGGTTGACGACACCACCCACCTGCTGGACGGATACCCCGTACCGGGCCTGGGTCGAGCCGTGTCGACCATGGGTGCCTACCTGGCGGCCATGGACGCCGTCCCCGCCCACAGCCCGTCGCCGCGGCCGGCCGTGCGCCGGGTGCTGGCCGCGCTCGGCCCGAAGATGCTGTCGCTGGCGGCCGAACGGACATGGGGGGCACACCCGTACTTCGTGCCCGTCGAACACACCCGGCGGGCCCGCGAGATCATGGGTCCCGAGGCGTTCCTCGGGGTCGAGCAGGCCGTCGTCCTGGACACCGATGTCGACCGGGCCCGCCAGGTCGCCGCGGCGCACGTCGCCGGCTACGTCTCCGCGGCACCCCACCAGGAGGCGAACATGCGGCGGTTGGGCTTCGATGATGACGACCTCGTCGGCGGCCCGAGCCGCCGGCTGGTCGACGCGATCGTCGCCTACGGCGACGCCGGGACAATCCGGGACCGGGTACGCCAGCACCTCCACGCCGGCGCCAACCACGTCTGTGTCCAGGTCCTCACCGTCGACCCGACCGTGCTGCCAGACCGTGAATGGCGTGAGCTCGCCCCAGCCCTGCGCGACGCCGCCCCATGAGGCACCGCTGGTGCCGGTGCGTCGAAACACATCCGCGGAGGGTCACCAGGCTTGCAGCTCGCAGACACGGGCGGTCGCCGTGCCGAGCACGTGCCGAGCACGGAGCCTCCACAGGTCCGCCGTTCGGGATGACGTGCCGGCTGCCGAGTAGCAGGCCGACTACGGGCAGGGCCCCTGCCGGCGCCACCCAAATCGCAGGCCACGGCTGTCTGGAAGTATGTGCGAGAAGCTGAGATCGACTCGGACTTGATCGTTGATGCCAGGACGTTCGCCGGCTACCCGACATCGAGCAGGAGAATTGATGAAACGGATCGCTGAACTCGCTGTCCGTCGCCGATGGTTCGTCGTCGCCGGCTGGATTGTCTTCATCGTCGCGGTGCAGGGGATCGCCGGGGCGATGGGCGGGGCCTCGTACAAGGACACGTTCAGCCTCCCGCACACCGAGACCGCGTCCGTCGCGAAGCTCCTCGAGGATGCCGGCCTGAACAATCAGAACGGCGCCCCGGGCACGGTTGTGATCAAGAGCGAGAGTGGAACGCTCACCCAGCCGCCCGCGAAGCTGAAGCCGGCCCTGGCCGAGGTGTGCGCTTCAGGCAACCACGTGGCGCTGATCGCGTCGCCGTGGGAGTCGATCGACTGCGCGAAGAGCGATGTCGCAGCTCCGGGAAACCCGCAGCTGCTCAACACCGCGCGCGGCTCCACCACGGCCCTGGTCACCATCACCTGGGAGAACGACTACTACGACGCCGAGCTGTTCAAGAACGTTTTTGATCAGCTGAAGACGCTGCGCAGCGATTCGCTGCAGGTCGAGTTCACCGGTAACGCCTTCACCGGCATCGGGCAGAGCGACGGCTCGGGCTCGTCGGTGTTCATCGGATTCGCGGCCGCCCTCATCATCCTGGCGTTGGTCTTCCGCACCGTGGCCGCCACGGTGCTGCCGCTGGCCAGCGCGGTGGCCGCGCTCGTCAGCGGCCTCGGCGTGATCTACATCCTCAGCCACGCCATCAACGTCTCCAACATCACCCCGTACCTGGCCGAGCTGATGGTGATCGGCGTCGGCGTCGACTACGCGCTGTTCATCCTCACGCGGCATCGCCGCAACCTGCGGCGCGGCATGCCCGTCGCGGATTCGATCGTGAACGCGCTCAACACCTCCGGCCGGGCGGTGCTGTTCGCCGGTACGACCGTGTGCATCGCCATCCTCGGTCTGATCGCGCTCGGGGTGAGCTTCTTCAACGGTATGGCGGTGGCGACCGCGCTCGCGGTCGGCTTCACCATGATCGCCTCGCTGACGCTGCTGCCCGCATTGCTGGCCATCTTCGGCCTGAAGGTGCTGCCCCGCCGGCAGCGGGCGGCGGTGCGGGCCGGTGAGTTCATCGATGACCGTCCGGTGGGGGGCTGGGCCCGGTGGTCGCGGTTCGTTGCTGGGCGCCCCGCCGTCGGCGCGATCGTCTCGGGCGCGATCATGGTCGCGATCGCGCTGCCGTTCTTCTCGATGGAGCTGGGCGCCAGCGATCAGGGCAGCGACCCGAAGAGCTCCACGACCCGCGACGGTTACGACCTGATCGCCTCCGATTTCGGCGTCGGCTACAACTCCGCTCTGGAAGCCGTTGTGAGCGGCCCGGGCGCCTCGGACCAGGCCTACCTGCAGCGCGTGGCAAAGACGCTGTCCGCTGTCCCGGGCATCGACCCGGGCAGCCTGGGCACGGTTCCGCTCGCTGAGAACGTCGCCTTCGTGACGTTCAAGACGACCACGTCACCGCAGTCGGAGAAGACCTACGAGCTGGTCCGGCACCTGCGCTCGACCACCCTGCCGCCGCTGTACGACGGCACGGCCAACCACATCTACACATACGGTGACACGGCGATCAACGTCGACTTCGCCGCGGTGCTCGCCCGGAAGATGCCGCTGTTCATCGCGGTCGTGGTCGGCCTGTCGTTCGTCCTGCTGCTCATCGCGTTCCGGAGCCTGGTCATCCCGCTGACCGCCGCGGTGATGAACCTGCTGGCAGCGGCCGGTTCGTTCGGTCTGGTTGTGGCGATCTTCCAGTACGGCTGGCTCTCCGACAGCATGGGCGCCGGACCAGGCGGACCGATCGACGCCTGGATCCCGGTCATGCTGTTCGCCATCCTGTTCGGCCTGTCGATGGACTACCAGGTGTTCCTGGTCAGTCGCATGCATGAGGAATGGGTACACACCCGCGACAACAAGCGATCGGTGACCATCGGGCAGGGCGAGACCGGCGGCATCATCACCGCCGCCGCCATCATCATGATTGCCGTCTTCCTCGGCTTCGTGGTCAGCCCGGGCCGGCCGATCAAGATCTTCGGTACCGGCCTCGCCGCCGCCGTGTTCATCGACGCTTTCGTTCTCAGGACAATGCTCGTACCGTCGCTGATGCACCTTGTCGGCAAGGCCAACTGGTACCTCCCGAAATGGCTGGACCGCATCACTCCGCGAGTCTCGGTCGAACCAGCCGACGAGGCCGTCCCCCACAGTGTGGGCACCGGCTCCTTCGAGGTCGACCGGCCCGAAGACGAGGTCGACCGGCCCGAAGGCGACACCGACCGGCCCGAAAACGACGACGACCGGCCCGAAGACGAGCGGGAGCTGGCCCGCTCCTGAGGCGGGTCAGCACCGTCAAATGAGGCTGCCGCACTTGTCGCGATCAGGGGTTTCGCGATTTCAACGTGGTTAATGGTGCCGGCGGCGGTGACACCGCCGCCGGCACCAGGAGCGCCCGCCGTGGCGGTGCCTGTGACGAGCGCTGAAACGGGCGATCCCTTCGGTATCCGGCAGCAGTGTCCGGAACTCCTGTCGAAATTAAGGCCGCAAGCCTGTCCTCCGGCCATGTCGCGGAAACCTGGAGGTTCCTAAAGGCTGTTGGCCTAGGTGGCGTGGCTACGGGCACGACTGAGGACTCGGGCCAACCAGCGTTCGCGGGCTACGAGAGTGTCTACGGCGAGCGGGGCGTTGGGCGCGCAGTCCTCATAGCCGTGAAATCCGCCGGGCCAGACATGGATCTCCGCATCGCCGCCGCACGCCCAGATCGTTGAGGCAAAGGCAACGTCCTCGTCGCGGAAGAGATCGACGGTGCCGACGTCGATGAAGGTTGGAGGGAGCCCGGACAGGTCGGTCGCTCGGCCGGGCGCAGCGTAGATGGATACATTGTCGGTGCCGGCACGATCCCCCAGCAGCATACGCCACCCGGTCTCGTTACTGGTACGGCTCCAGGGGAGTACGCCGGTCATGTGGGCTGAAGCAGTGTGCATCCGGTCGTCGAGCATCGGGCACGACAACAGCAATCCGGCGATGCTCGGCCCGCCGTTGTCCCGCATGCGAAGTGCTGTGCCAGCAGCAATGCCACCACCGGCGCTGCCGCCAGCGAGGACGAGCGTACTGGCGTCGATCCCGAGTTCGTCAGCATGATCAAAGGTCCAGAGCAGAGCGGCGTAGCAGTCGTCCACGGGCGCGGGGTCGGGATACTCAGGAGCGAGCCGATATTCGACGGAAACAACGACGGCGGCGGTCGCCATCGCAAGCCGAAGCGCCGGAACAACCCCGAAACGGTCGCCAGTGACCATTCCGCCACCATGAATCCAGAAAATTCCCGGGCCAGTGTCGCCGTGATCAATGGGTGTGAAAACAGAGATGGTGATCTCTGATTCTGGCCCTGGGATCGTGTGCTCCTCCTCGGTAAAGGGGAATGCTTCGAGTAGCATTTCGCGGCTCGGCATTTTGTGGGCACGCGCTTTGGGAATGATGTCTTCGGTGATGTCTATCCTTCCGGCTGCTCCACCGAAGTACTTGTCGAGAATAAGCCGCCACGCGGCCGCGCATTCCTCATCCATGACTGGCGTCGAATGATCCAAAGTGCCCACCTCGCCCTGTATGTCACGTCGCTAGCGCGTGATAGTGACTCGGAAGCGACGTTACCATTGCGGTACTATCGCGCGCAAGTAGTCCGATCGGCGGCTCGGTCTCGCCACCCACGGCGAGATAGGTGTGGCGCCGCGGAATCGTGAGGGCGCTCGCGGCGCGCGGCGGTGGCAGGGGACTGCAAGCTCTCGATCTTCGGCCCTGCGTCGACGGTCCGGCAGCGAAATCACGATCGGTGAACCGGCAGGCCATCGATTATCTTGGAAGCAAGAACCGCAGGTAGAGCACCTGATTGCAGTGGGTTCCAAATGTAGGGCTTGACCACTCCGGCCGTTGGCGGCTGACATGGTCGGAGAAGGGAATGTTTTTCTGGACGGGCCCGTTCGGCGCGACGCTCGTCACCCGTCCGCATTCATATGTCGAACCGCGGTACAACTCCGGTGCGGCGGGAGAGGGCGGCGATGAATCATCGGGAAAGACCACCTCGGAGTGGAACATCACCCACGACAAACAACCGCCCTTCTGACCCCGACCACACCCGAACCCGGACCGTGAGGGTTCCACTGCCGGGCATGGTGCACCCAGGCTGAGGCGGCTGTGACAGCCGCCGCCGTACCGCGCGGCGGCCCTCGGACCCCGCGCCCGTCGCACCTGCTGACGGTAATCAGCCGTTGAGAGTCCGTACTGCTGCCGATCGCCATGTCTGCTCGGCCGGCGCCGGAACCTGCCTGGCGCGTCCGCGCCGCAGAGCCGATCTTCGCGGACGCGGCTTCAGATCGGCGCTAGATCTGGCCGATGGGCTCGCGCTTCTCGGCCTGGAACCGGTCCTCGGTGCGGCCGGCGGCCCAGTACGCGGAGATCGAGAGCCGTTCGCGGGGCACCCCGCGATCCACGGTGAGCAGGCGTCGGGCGGCTTTGACGGTGCCTCGCTCGCCGTGCACGAACACCTGTGGCGTTCCGGTGGGCCAGGGCAGCTCGCGCAGCGCGTCGACGAGTGGGTCGACGTCCGCCACCGCCGTCTCCCGGTGCAGCCAGCGCAGGTTGACACCGTCGGGTCGGGGGATGGGGATCTCGTACTTCGCGGAGTCGACGAGCAGGATCACCGCTCCCGTCGCCTCGGCGGGCATCGCGGCCAGGGCTGAGGTGGTGGAGGGGATCACGGTCTCGTCGCCGGCCAGCAGGTGCCAGTCGGCGGCCGGGTCCGGGCGGTAGGCGCCTCCGGCGCCGCTGAGGACGAGCAGGTCGCCGACCTCGGCGCCCGCGGCCCAGGGCCCGGCGATGCCCTCGTCACCGTGCACGATGAAGTCGATGGCCAGCCGGCGGGTGTCGGGGTCGGCCCAGCGGACGGTGTAGGTCCGGGTCGCGGGCAGCTTTTCCGGGTGCTCGGCCCGCAGCGCGGCGAGGTCGTACGGTGGCTCCAGGCCGTGCGCCGGATCGGCGAAGAAGATCTTCACGTACTTGTCGGTGAACGCGTTGTCGTTGTAGGCATCGAATCCGGGGCCGCCGAGGACGACGCGGACGATGCCGGGGCTGATCCAACGCTTCTCCTGGACGGCGAGAACCGCCTGCGTTCGAACGGGCCGGGTGCGACCAGTCGTGGCCATGGTCCTGACCTCCTTCGTCGCCGGCCGGGCCGCCGGAGACTTTGAATGAAGGTAAGCCTAACCTGACCAAACTGCCGGTGTCGCTCGGGCGTCGGCGACGTGCAGATCACTGAAGGTCACGGACTCCCTGCCGGGCGCTCGCCCGCGTGGGTGACCGGTCTGGAGCAGCGGGTCTGAAACGACGGGTCTGGAGCGGCCGGTCGGGGATGGCGGGCCTGGAACGTAAGCGATGAGTTTCGGGGCCGGGCGCGGTCCATGTGTCCATGGACGCAACCAACCTTGCCGACCTCTACGACCTCCCGCTGCTGGACTGGGCATCCGTCCAGGCCCGCCTCGACGCCGGGATCACCCAGGCCCCCGGCTCCGGCGGACCCGACCGGCATACCTGCTGGCTGACCACGATCAATCCGGACGGCGCCCCGCACGTCACGGGCATCGGTGCCCTGTTCGCCGACGGCTGCTTCTGGTTCGAGACGGGGGAGCGCACCCGTAAGGCCAGGAACCTCGCGCGCGATCCGCGCTGCGCGCTGAGCGTGGCCACCGCCGAGTTCGATGTCGTGCTCGAGGGGCGGGCGAGCCGGGTCACCGATCCGGTGACCGTGGCGGCGATGGCCGAACGCTGGGCCGCCGAGGGCTGGCCGGCCCGGGTGGACGAGTCGGGACAGGCCCTCACGGCCGAGTTCAGCGCTCCCTCGGCCGGCCCGCCACCCTGGTTCGTGTACCAGGTCGGACCGACGACCGCCACCGCGCTGCGGACTGTCGAGCCGGGTGGCGCCACCCGCTGGCGGTTCTGACCCCGCCGCACCGGTGCCCCGTGGCAGCAGGATCAGCGCCGGTCGGGAGAACGCCGCCGCCGGTAACTCGTTGGCGCGTGAACGGGAACACGCCGCCCGCGGGCGAGGTTGCAGCGGCCGCCGGTCGAGGCGCGGTGTTCGAGCTGTCGGAGGGGTCCAACAATGCAGATCGGGATTATCGGGGCAGGTCAGATCGGTGGGACGCTGACGCGGCGGCTGGCCGCGCTGGGCCATCAGGTGCGGGTGGCCAACTCCCGGGATCCGGAGACCCTGGCCGACCTCGCTCAGGAGACCGGGGCGACGGCTGTCTGGGCGTCGGAAGCCGCCGACGGCGCGGATCTCGTCATCATCAGCATCCCGCAGAAGCGCGTCCCGGATCTTGCGGCGGGGATTCTCAAGGGCGCGAAGCCCGGAGCCCCGGTGATCGAGACGAACAACTACTACCCGCAGCAACGGGACGGACTCATCGCCGCGATCGAGGCGGGCACCCCGGAGAGCGTGTGGGTCGCCGAGCAGATCGGCTCACCGGTGATAAAGGTGTTCAACGGGATCTGGTGGAAGCACCTGCTGGAGTCCGGCCGGCCGAAGGGCGCCGAGGGCCGCATCGCGCTGCCGGTCGCGGGCGCGGGCGGGCCGGGGAAGCAGACGGTCTTCGACCTGGTCGACCACCTGGGCTTCGACCCGGTCGACGGTGGCCCGTTGGAGGAATCATGGCGTCAGCAGCCCGGCACGCCGGTGTACGGCAAGGACCTCGGGGCCGCGGCCGCCATCGAGGCGCTGGCCGCCGCGTCCCCTGTTCGCCCGGAGGAGTTCCGCGCCTGACGAGGCCCGACGACGCCTGACGAGGATGCCGCCTTGATGCGGATCTTCGCCGGGCGAGGTGGCGGAGCCGGGGGCCTGGGTGGGCCCCCGGCATCGGCCGGCGGCGGCGCCCGCATTCCGGATACCGCGGTCCGGATGTGTAGGAAGCCGAATCCGGCCGGCGGGATTCGCCGGCCCTACAGGGTCCGCTTGTTGTATCCCTCGACCCGCGCGGCCAGCTGCGCCGCGCGCTGCTCGGGCGTGACGCGGGGGAGATCCTGCAACGCGTCCACCTCGGAGAGCGAGACGACCTTGAACTCGCGCACGAGGGTGCTCGTGTCGATCGTTGCGCCGGCCGGCGCCGCCTGCCACCGGATCAGCCCGAGTCCTTCGGCGAGACCGGTCGTGTCGAGCCAGTTGGCGACGCCGGGGTCCTCGTGTGACAGCACGAAGGTGAAGGTGCCGTCCGGATTCGGCGCGGTCTGGCCCCGGTTGAGGGAAACCTGGGCCTGCTTGCCGTTCGCGCTGATCATCCAGGGGTCCATCATCTGGAAGCCGGTGTAGGCGGCACCGATCGGATCGGTGGTGACGATGATGGCCTGGTCCGCGGCGAGGTCCCAGCTGAGCGCCGCCATGAAGCCCGCCATGCTGCCGTTGCGGCCCTGAGCGGGCGTGATCTTGTTGCCCTTGAGGCCGCCGAACCAGAGTTCCGGGAACTTCGCCCAGAAGCGGACGTAGGGCGGAAGATCGCGGAGGGCGGCCTTCCCGATCTCCTCGGGATCGAAGGTGCCGGGCGGCACGTCGTCGAGCGGGCGCAGCTCCATGCGGGACGGGCGCTGATCCCAGTCGGCGAGCATGTCGCGGGAACCGAGGGTCAGCCTGCCCGGAGCCGACAGCAGGTGCACCGGGCTCTCCGGTTCCGGGCCGATGGTGATGCGGAACGACCCGTCGGTGGCGATCTGCAGATCACGGTCGGTGATGCTGGCGAGCGGCGTCAGGTCCGACTTGTTGAGATCGATCGGCGGGGGACTGACCTTGTTTCCCCGGTGCAGCTCGATGTTGAGCTGCGCGGGCCGCCGCGCCAGGTCGAACTGGCCGACGACCTCGTAGCGCCGGTCTCCCTCGAGGAAGGTGGTGCGGTAGAGCGCGTCGGGATTGTCTCCCGAGGTTCCGACACCGGGAAGCGTGTGGCCGAGCCATTCACGCGGCGTGTCATCCGTTCCCCACACCGGCGCGGGGGTCGGCAGAAAGTTCCCGATCTCGGCCATGACGAGCGAATTCGTCCACTGCGACATCGCCTCGTCAAGGGTGGCCGCGCCCGACTTCGTCTGCCCCCTGGGTGTCGCCGCCAGCTCGGCGTAAAGCTCCGCCCGCACGTTCTTCAGGGCAGGGTCGTCGAGCAGTTGGAGGAGGGTCTCCTCGGCGAGGATCTGCGCGGGCGTCGCGAGCACCGGTCGAGTGTCCGGGTCACCGGCGAATGTCATCGTGACGACTCCTGTCGGGTGCTTTCCATATATGTCACCTATCCCGATTGGGAATATTTAGTGACAGCATAATGTCACCAATGTGGGTGGACCGCAACGCCTGGCTGCTCCCGGGCCGATGGGATGGGCTCCCGGCGTCCGGCCGCGGCCGTGTGGGCGTGTCCGCTCTGGCGTAGGGGAGTCCGCGCCGGGGTGGCCGGCGGGGCGTCTGCCCCGCTGTCGGATCGGCTCCCGCTGTCGGCCGGCCCGGGGTCGGGGTCGGTCCGGGTTCCGGGCCGTCGCGCCCCGTGGGCTGGAACGGGCGTCGCTGTGCGGAGTGTGACCGACGCCGCCCGGTCATGCACTGACATTCGCTTCATATGCATGATACATATATTTGTATCGTGCAACGAATGTTGGGAGGAGGCATGGCCTCCATCGAGAACACCGGCCACAACGACTCGGCCACCGCCCACCGGGCGGACGGCGCACTGCCCGTCAACGCGATCATCGCCGTCCTGGGCGCCGTGGGCATCGTCGTCGCGATGACGCAGACCCTGATGGTGCCGCTGATCCCGGTACTGCCGTCGCTGCTGCACACGAACGCGGCGGACGCGTCCTGGGTGATCACGGCGACCCTGCTCGCCGCGTCGGTCGCGAACCCGGTGTTCGGCCGGCTCGGTGACCTCTACGGCAAGCGGCGCATGCTGTTCGTCTCCGGGTTCCTGCTCGGCTTCGGCTCCCTGGTCTGTGCCCTGGTCGACACCCTCGTGCCGATGGTCGTCGGCCGGGCGATGCAGGGCCTCGGGCTGGCGATCATCCCGCTGGGCATCAGCATCATGCGTGACCTGCTGCCGGCGAAGCGGCTGATCCCGGCGATGGCGCTGATGAGCTCCTCCCTCGGGATCGGTGGCGCCCTCGGCCTGCCGCTCGCCGCCGCGATCGCCCAGCAGACGAACTGGCACGTGCTGTTCTGGGGTTCGACCGTGGCCGTCGTCGCGCTGATGATCCTGGTCTGGCGGGTCGTTCCCGAGTCGCCGGTGCGCGGCACGGGCCGGTTCGACCTGTCCGGGGCGGTCCTGCTCTCCGGTGGGCTCGTCGCGCTGCTGCTCGCGGTGTCGAAGGGCAGCACCTGGGGCTGGACCAGCATCACCACCCTCGGCCTGGGCGGAACGGCCGCGGCCTTCCTCGTGGCGTGGGCCTGGTGGGAGACCCGCGTCGAGGCGCCCCTGGTGGACCTGCGCACCACGATCCGGCGCCCCGTGCTGCTGACGAACCTCGCCTCGGTCATGCTCGGCTTCGCGATGTACACGATGTCGCTGATCGGCCCGCAGCTGCTGCAGCTGCCGAAGGCCACCGGGCACGGGCTCGGCCAGTCGCTGCTCGCCACCGGCCTGTGGATGGCCCCCGCGGGCCTGGTGATGATGGCCGTCTCGCCCATCGCCGGCCGGCTGATCACGGTGCGCGGCCCGAAGGTGGCGCTACTCGCCGGCTCGGCCGTGATCTCCGCCGGCTACTTCCTCGCCATCGGCCTCACCGGCAGCCCGCTCGGAGTCCTGCTCGTCAGCGTTGTGACCAGCATCGGTGTCGGTCTGGCCTACGCCGCCATGCCCACCCTGATCATGCAGGCCGTCCCGGCCTCGGAGGGCGCCTCGGCGAACGGTCTCAACACCCTCATGCGCTCCATCGGGACGTCCACCGCGAGCGCGGTGATCGGTGTCGTCCTGGCGAACATGACCGTCACCTTCGGCTCGGCCCAGGTGCCGTCCCTCGCCGGTATGCACATCGGATTCCTGATCGGCGCCAGCGCCGCCCTCGTCGCCTGCCTGGTCGCCATCGCCATTCCCGGCCGCCTGGCCCCGACACCGGACGTCGCCTCGAAGCCCGAGGTGGCCCTGAAGTCGGACGTCGTTCTCCCGGCGCCCCGCCCGTCGTCGCCGCGGACGGCCGAGCCGGCGACGGCAGCCGTCTCCGCCCGCTGACCGGGGCCGGCGACCGCCAACCCGCGGAATAACGGGAATCCTGGCAGCGAGATCACGGTGGGTGAGCGCGGCGAGGTGCCGGCCGTGCCTCGCCCCGTCAGCTGGCAGCTGTGAGGGCCTTCAACTGTTCCAGCGACTCGCGCATGATCGTGGCCAGGCCCCGGTCGGTCGGCTCGCCGACCCAACGCTCGAACGCCACCCGGAAGACGGCGATCCCCGCCTCCGCGGCCAGGCTGGCGTCCGAGTCGGCGACGCCGCGCCGGCGCAGACCCGCGGCGAGGGCACCGGACAGTGACGCCATTTTGATCAGTTCGCGTTCACGCAGCTCCGCGTTGGCGGCGATGACGGACTGGCGCCGCCGGGAGAACTCGCGCCGCTGGCCGAGCATCGTCGCCGCCGCGTCGAGGGCGGCCGCGACGGCCTCCATCGGCGACGCGGAGGCGGGGGTGCTCTCGAGCGCGGCGATCAGGTGCTCCTCCAGGATGGCCGAGCCGGCGAAGAGCACCTCGCGCTTGTCGGCGAAGTAGCGGAAGAACGTCCGGGCGGTGAGCCCCGCCCGCTGGGCGATCTCGGCGACGGTCGTCTGCTCGAAGCCGCGCTCGACGTAGAGCTCCATCGCCGCCTCGCTGAGCCGGCCGCTCGCGTTCGGCTCCCATCGCCCCATGCGGCGATTCTAGTGATGACACACGCTGACATGGCCTGCTAGGGTCATGTCATCAAGTGACATCACGTCCGCCCCCGCGGCGGACGGCCCTCTGGAGGTCCTCATGCGCATCTTCGTCACCGGCGCATCCGGGTGGATCGGCTCGGCTGTCATCCCCGAACTCCGCGACGCCGGCCACCAGGTCGTCGGCCTCGCCCGCTCGGACACCGCCGCGGCCACCGTGAGCGCGCTCGGCGCCGAGGTGCTGCGCGGCGGTCTCGACGACCCCGACAGCCTGCGCGCCGGCGCGGCCGGGTCCGACGGAGTCGTCCACCTTGCCTACGTCCACGACTTCTCCCGCATCGCGCAGGCGGCGCAGACCGACCTGCAGGCGATCGAAGCGCTCGGCGCGGCGCTCGAGGGCAGCGGCCGCCCGCTCCTCATCGCCTCGGGCACGCTCGGGCTCACGGTCGGACGGGTCGGAACGGAGCGGGACAGCGCCGACCCGAGCGTCCACCCGCGGATCGCCAGTGCGCATGCGGCGCTGGCGTACGCCGAGCGGGGCGTGCGGACCTCGGTCGTGCGCTTCGCCCCGACGGTCCACGGCGCCGGCGATCACGGCTTCGTCGCCACCCTGGTCGCGATCGCCCGGGAGCGCGGCGTCTCCGGCTACATCGGCGACGGCGAGAACCGGTGGCCGGCGGTCCACCGCCTCGACGCCGCGCACCTCGTCAGCCTCGCCGTGGACGGCGCCCCCGCCGGCTCGGTGCTGCATGCGGTCGCGGAGGAGGGCGTGCCCATCCGCGCCGTCGCGGAGGCGATCGGCCGCGGCCTCGGCGTCCCGGTGGTCTCCGTGCCCGCCGAGCGGGCCGGCGACCACTTCGGCTGGCTCGCCCCGTTCCTCGCGGCGGACTGCCCCGCCTCCAACCACCTGACCAGCGAGCTGCTGAGCTGGAAGCCGACCCGGCAGGGCCTCGTCGAGGACCTCGACCAGGGCCACTACTTCCAGACGTCCAGCTGATCCTTCCGGTCCGTCCCGCGGTGAGCCGGACGGGGAGTTCCCGCAGCCCGTATTCGTGCAAGACTCCGTGCATGAAATGGGCTACGCTGCGCCTGACGAGACGCGAGCGCCGTGGGCCCGGCCCTGCCATCCATCGTGATCCGCGCGTTCGTGTCCTCGGCCCCTCTTCGTGACCGTCTGGAGCCGGCTGTGACGACTACCGAACTTCCCAAGTGCCCGATGGACCCGACTCGTGACGACCGCAAGTCGGCGGCGCTCGCCGCGCAGCGGGTGCGCGCAGATGCCGGGGCGCGCGTCGTCGGCAGCTTCGACTTCGGCCGGGCCATCCTGCGCAGCGCGACGATGCTGCAGGCCGGAGCCGGCTCCGAGCAGGTGAAGGTGGGCGGCGACGAGCACGGCCCGGTCTTCTTCCTCGACGGCGAGGAGCACCGGCGGCGGCGGACGGCGATCGCGCGCTTCTTCACGCCCAAGGCCATCAGCACCCGCCATCGCCTGGTCATGGAGCGGACGTCCGACGAGCTCCTCGCCCGGTTACGGGCGAAGGGCAGCGGGCAGCTCGACGAGCTGAGCTACCAGCTCGCCGTCGCCGTGGCGGCGGAGATCGTCGGCCTGACGGACAGCAACCAGGTCGCGATGGCGCGGCGCATCCAGGCGACCCTGCTCGGCACCCGGCTGCGGGGGATGCATCCCGTGATCCGCGTCGGGGCCCAGGCGTTGACCGCGGTCCACGCGATGCGGTTCTTCCTGCGGGACGTGCGCCCCGCGATCAGGTCGCGGCGGCGGGAGCGGCGGGACGACGTCATCTCGCACCTGATCGACGAGGGCTACCCCGACAAGGCGATCCTCATCGAGTGCATGACCTACGCGGTCGCCGGGATGGTGACCACCCGTGAGTTCATCGTGATGGTGGCCTGGCACCTGTTCGACGACGACGAGCTCCGCGCCCGGTTCGCGGCGGGCGACGAGGCCGACCAGACCGCGATCATCGAGGAGATCCTGCGCCTCGAGCCGGTCGCCGCCATGCTGCACCGGCGCGCGACCCAGGACTCCGACCTCGGGGTGGGCTCCGTCAAGGAGGGCGAGCTGCTCGCCGTGAGCATCCGGGCCGCGAACGTCGACCCGGAGACGGTCGGGGAGTGCCCGCACGCACTCGACCCGGACCGGGCCCGGCGGCTGAAGGCGGTCGGCTCCTACATGAGCTTCGGTGACGGCAGCCACCGCTGCCCCGGCGCGCAGGTGGCGATCAACGAGACCCGCGTGTTCCTGGACCGGCTGATGCGCCTGCCCGACCTCCGGCTCGCGCGAACCCCGGACATGACCTGGTGCGACGGGCTGATGAGCTACGAGCTGCGCGGCGCGACGGTGACCTGCTCCCGGGATCTCACCCCGGCGGCGCACGGAACCGGCCAGGATGCTGGTCCGGACGGCGAACGGACCTGACCCGGTCGGACGTCGGGGCGCCGGGCGAGAGCTGGAGGGCGCGTGTACACGGCCGACATCGAGTACACGTATGAGGGCCTGCGGCTGGTCGGCGCGCTGGCTTTGGACGACACGGTGTCCGGCCCCCGCCCGGCGGTGCTGCTCTGCCACGGGGGTACGGGGCTCGGCGACCAGGTCAGGCACTGGACGCGGCGGGTGGCCGGGCTCGGCTGCGTGGCGTTCGCCCTCGACTGTTACGGCGGGGGCAGGGAGTTACCGCCCGCGGACCTCGGCCCCCGCTTCGCCGAGCTGAGCGCCGACCCCGCGCGGGCACGGGCGATCGGCCGGGCCGGGCTCGACGTCCTGCGTTCCCACGAGGCGGCGGACCCGGCCAGGGTGGCGGCCGTCGGATTCTGCATGGGCGGCACCCTCGCCCTGGACCTCGCCAGGGACGGGGAGGACCTCAAGGCGGTCGTCGCGTTTCACGCCGATCTCGCCACGCCTCGGCCGGAGGACGCCGGGAACATCACCGGTCGGGTGCTGGTGTGCGCCGGCACCGACGACCCGTTCGTCCCGCTCGAGCAACGTCTCGCGTTCGAACGGGAGATGTGCGCCGCGGGGGTCGACTGGCGGATGATCCTGCACGGGGGAGTGGCCCACGGGTTCACGAACCCGGCCTTCGACGGCACCCGCCCCGGGATCCGGTACGACGGGCGGGCCGCCGAGCGGTCGTGGCGCGCGATGGTCGACCTGTTCGAGGAGGAGCTCGGTACCCGGATTACCCCGTGCCAGCCAGGCGTTCAGCACGGTGAGGAGGCTCGGCGCGGCCGGGCGGAGGATGGCCGCGGAGAGTAAGGGAGTGTACGTTTACTTTCCAGCGGTTTGCCGTCATGCCGGCTGCTACGGGCGTCACGATCGCTTCACGTCGCGCGCGCCGGACGGGTGGCGGGATCCTGCGCGCGGATGGCGGGCGCGACGGCATCGCGGGCGCCATGATCTTCAATGCGGGATCCTCGGTGAGAACCCGGCGAGTAGTTGTACCGACTGTGAGGAGCGACTGTCATGCGTGACGCGGTGATCGTGGAGGCCCTTCGCACGCCGACCGGCAAGCGCAATGGTTCCCTGTCAGGTGTGCATCCGACGGATCTTTCGGCGCACGTGCTGGCGAGCCTCGCCGAGCGGGCCGGCGTCGATCCGGCTCTGGTGGACGACGTGGTGTGGGGCTGTGTCGGCCAGGTGGGCGAGCAGACCTTCGACATCGCCCGCAACGCCGCGCTCGGCGCCGGCTGGCCGGAGACCGTCACCGGCGTGACCGTCGACCGCCAGTGCGGCTCGGGCCAGCAGGCGGTGCACTTCGCCGCCGCCGGGCTGATCGCGGGGCAGTACGACGTGGTCGTCGCCGGCGGCGTCGAGTCGATGTCCCGGGTGCCGATGGGCTCCTCCCTGATGGACAAGGTCCCCTTCGGCGAGCGGTACCTGGCCCGCTACAACGGCGCCTTCCCGGACCAGGGCATCGGCGCCGAGATGATCGCGGAGCGCTGGGGCCTGTCGCGGACCCAGCTCGACGAGTTCGCGCTGCTCTCCCACGAGCGGGCGGCGGCGGCGCAGGACGACGGCCGCTTCGACGAGCAGATCATCCCGGTCACCCTGGCCGACGGCACCGTGGCCAGCAAGGACGAGGGCATCCGCCGCGGCGGCACGGTCGAGGGCCTCGCCCAGCTCAGGACGGCTTTCAAGCCGGACGGCGTGATCACCGCGGCGAACTCGTCCCAGATCTCCGACGGCTCGTCGGCGCTGCTGATGACGACCAGCGAGAAGGCCGCCGAGCTGGGCCTGCGCCCGGTCGCCCGGGTGCACACCGCCGTCCTCGCCGGCACCGACCCGGTGATCATGCTGACCGCGCCGATCCCCGCCACCCAGAAGGTGCTGGCGAAGTCCGGCCTGAAGCTCGACGACATCGGTGCCTTCGAGGTCAACGAGGCGTTCGCCTCCGTGCCCCTCGCCTGGCTGGCCGACATCGGCGCCGACCCGAAGGCCCTGAACCCGAACGGCGGCGCGATCGCCCTCGGCCACCCGCTCGGGGGCTCCGGCACCCGGCTCATGACCACCCTGATCTACCACATGCGCGACAACGGGATCCGCTACGGCCTGCAGACCATGTGCGAGGGTGGCGGCCAGGCGAACGCCACCATCCTCGAGCTGCTCTGACCCTGAGCTGGTCGAACCCTGAGCTGCTCTGACCCACCAACCCGTCGCGGTCGGGCCGGCACCTGTCAGCCCGATCGCGACAGCTCGGGCACCCGGTGACCGCGCCGGTCGTTCCGTTGCGCCTCTCTCCTGGCGTGCCAGCATGGTCCGGTGAGCGAACCGTCCCCGCGGCCTGCCGGCATCGAGCTCCTGGACGTTCATCGGCTCCGCCTGGTCGAAACCGCCCCGCCTCGGCTGTCACCTGAGGACCGGCTGGCCGTGAACCGCGTGTGGGACGAGGCGGTCCAGGCCAATCCCAGCCTTTTCGACGGGCCGGTGGTGGCGTGCGCCGGACTGGACTGGGACGGGCCACACCGCCTGGTCCTCGCCTGGGCGAGGACGAGGTACCGGTTCCACGGCCTGCGTCGACTCCCCGGCGCCAGCTCGCGGCTGTCATCCCTCCTGTTCGTCGGCGTCGTGCAGCCGACCGACGACGAGCGCCTGCTGGTAGGGCGGATGGCGCAGTGGACGGCTTCTGCCGGTCGCTGGCAGCTGCCGGGTGGATCCGTCGAACCGCCCGATGACCACGAGCCCCTCGACGTGGCCGCGCTGCGCCGACATGCCGCTCGGGAACTGGTCGAGGAGACCGGCATCGACGTACCCCTCGAGGACCTGACGCTGTGGCTGGTCATTCGAGGGGAGGACGGCGACGTCGGCGCCCTGTTCCTTGCTCCGCGCAGACCCGCGTCCCTGCTGCGCGAGCAGTTCGACGCCCTCGTATCCGCGGAGACGGCACTGGGTAGCGATCCGGAGCTGGACCAGATGGCCTTTGTTCGTTCTCCGGCCGATCTGGTGGCTCTCGATGGCCCCCAGGCGGACTATCTGGCACCGATCGTCCGTAGGTACGCAGGGGCAGCGCCCCGGCGCGACGCCCCGCCGGTCAGTCGCTCCTGGCCGTGAGGGGTCGGGGGCGCAGCGCGTCGGGGATGTCGGGTTCGGCGTCGAGGACGCGCTGGAGCAGGCTGAACAGCTGCTCGTGCTCGGCGGGGGAGAGAACGCCGAACGACACTGGCGGGACTGCCATGAGCTCCTGGGTCCGCGCCACCACGAGTCGGCCCTCGTCGGTGACCGTGACCGTCTTGGCCCGCCGGTCGGTCGGGTGGGGCTCACGCCGGGCCAGGCCGCGGCGTTCCAGGGTGTCCACCACGCTCGTCAGGTAGGACGGGTCGAAGCGGAACGCGCTGACCAGGTCGCGCATGGGCCGCGCCCCGGAGGACAGCACCAGCAGCATCTTGAGGGCGGCCGGGGTGAGTTCGACATCCTGGCAGATCTGGTGCAGTCGGTTGTGCCCCTCGCCGCCCATGACCAGGGCCTGCATGGCGCGCCAGGCCTCTCCCGCGGCCGATTCGATCACTCCTTGACGGTACCTGTTCGACAGCGCGCCGGTAAATCTTTAGTTCTGCCAACTATATATTTGACAGTACTCAACTATCGACGGATGCTGGGCCTCGACCAGGCCACCGGCGGAGCCGGTGGCCGTCCGTCGCCTCGCTCCGGGAGTACCTGTGTCCGATCAAGCACACGAAGCGGGGGCGGTGACCACCAGAGCCTCC
Source organism: Frankia sp. Hr75.2 (assembly GCF_949319125.1). NCBI lineage: Bacteria > Bacillati > Actinomycetota > Actinomycetes > Frankiales > Frankiaceae > Frankia > Frankia sp. Hr75.2. The sequence continues at coordinate 73,545 of NZ_CASGGV010000055.1, forward strand.
GCACCGGTCGATGCCACCGAGATCGATGCCACCGAGATCGATCCGGCGCTGCGCCGCCTCGCGCTCACGGTCACCCTCGGCGCGATCATGGCCATCCTCGACACGACGATCGTGGCCGTCGCCATCAACACCCTCGGGCGGGACTTCAACGCCTCGCTGTCGACGATCTCCTGGGTGTCCACCGGCTACCTGCTGGCACTCGCCGTCGTCATCCCGCTGACCGGCTGGTCGGTCGAGCGGTTCGGCGCGACCCGGATGTGGAACATCTCGCTGGTGCTGTTCCTGGCCGGCAGCGCGCTGTGCGGTGCCGCCTGGTCGGCCGGCAGCCTGATCGTCTTCCGGGTGCTCCAGGGCCTCGGCGGCGGAATGATCATGCCGATCTGCATGACCCTGCTGGCCAGCGCCGCCGGCCCGCAGCGCATCGGCCGCGTCATGAACATCGTCGGTGTGCCGGCGCTGGTCGCCCCGATCCTCGGCCCGGTCATCGGCGGTCTGCTCGTCGACAACCTCGACTGGCGCTGGATCTTCTTCGTCAACCTGCCGATCGGCGCGGTCGCGCTGGTCGCGTCGTGGCGGGTGCTGCCGCGCGACGACCGCGGGCAGTCACATCACCGGCTCGACGTCCCCGGTCTGCTGCTGATCTCACCCGGCCTCGCGGCCCTCGTCTACGGCCTGTCCGAAGCCGGCTCGGGCGACGGCTTCGGCTCGCTGAAGGTCCAGATCAGCGTCGCCGCCGGCGTGGTCGCGCTGGCCGGCTTCGTCGTGCACGCCCTGCGCCGCGAGGGCGCGCTGCTCGACCTCCGCCTGTTCGGCGACCGCGTCTTCACCGTCGCCGGGGTGACCACGTTCATGGTCGGCGCCGGCCTGTTCGGCGGGATGTTCCTGCTGCCGCTGTACTTCCAGATCGCCCGAGGGCAGAGCGCGCTGGCCGCCGGCCTGTCGCTCGTCCCGCAGGGGGTCGGCGCGATGATCGGCATGCCGATCGCCGGGCGGATCGCCGACCGCCGCGGAGCCGGCTACGTCGTACCGGTCGGGATGGCCGTCTGCCTGCTCGGCACGATCGCGTTCACCCAGGTGGACGCGCACACCAACACCGTCGTGCTCGGGGCGCTGCTGTTCGTGCGCGGCCTGGGCTTCGGTGCCTCGATGATGCCGGCGATGAGCGCCGCCTACGTGACGCTGCGGCCCACCGCCGTGCCGCGGGCCACCACGACGCTCAACATCCTGCAACGGGTGGGCGGCTCGATCGCCACCGCCCTGCTCGCGGTGCAGCTCCAGCACGCGATCACCAGCCGGATCCCCGGCTCGGACGGCGGGGTGCTGAACGCCGCCGAGGGCACCGACCTGCCCGCGACGGTCGCGGACAAGATCGGCCATGCCTTCGGCGTCACGTTCTGGTGGGTCGTCGGCCTGACGGTGCTCGGCCTCATCTCCAGCATCTTCCTGCCCCGCCACGCCCCGAAGCCCACCAGCGCCCCCGCTCCCGCAGCCCCCGCCGCTACTGACGCCGCCGAGCGACCGGCCGGCGCTGTCGCTGCCACCGCGGTCGACGAGCGACCGCCCGCCGACGCGGTCGACGCCGTCGACGGGCCGGCCGGGGACGGGGAGGACGAGCCGGCCGCGGAGGGGGAGTACGTCCCGGTCGGCACTCCGGCACCTGATCCAGCCGTGTGACGGTGGCGGCAACTCGGCCGTGAACGCCGCGTCAGCGGCTCCTGGTGAAGACATGCCGGGTGTGGGTGAAGGTGCCCTTGCCGAAGGCGAGGACCTTCCTCATCCAGCTGAGCTGGGCGGACTCCTGGCCCACCGGCACCCGCCCGGCCTTGAACCAGCCCGTCGGTATGCTCGCCCGACTATGCCCGAAGGCCACACTGTGCACAGGTTGGCGGCCGTCCACCAGCGGATGTTCCGTGGCCGGCCGGTGACCGTGTCGAGCCCGCAGGGCCGGTTCGCCGACGGCGCGCACATGCTGGACGGGCGGGTGCTGACCGAGGCCGAGGCGCACGGCAAGCACCTGCTGCTGGGATTCGGCGACGAGCAGATCCTTCACATCCACCTGGGTATCTACGGCACCTACGTACTCGGTCCCGGCCCGGCGCCCGTGCCGACGGGAGCCGTCCGGCTGCGGCTCACGGCCGACACCGGGTACGCCGACCTGCGTGGGCCGAACGTCTGCGAGCTGCTGGCACCCGGTGAGGTGAAGGCGCTGCGCGACCGGCTGGGCCCCGATCCGCTGCGCGCGGACGCCGATCCGGCGCTGGCCTGGCGCCGGATCGAGCGCAGCCGCACCCCGATCGCCGTGCTCCTGCTGGACCAGAAGGTCGTCGCCGGGCCGGGCAACATCTACCGGGCCGAGGTGCTGTTCCGCGCCGGGATCCACCCGCTGCTACCGGGCCGGGAGCTGACCCGCGACCAGTGGGCCGAGATCTGGGCCGACCTGGTCGCACTGATGGCCGACGGGGTGCGGACGGGCCGGATCGACACCGTGCGCCCCGCGCACACCCCGGAGGCGATGGGCCGCCCACCGCGCGTCGACGACCACGGGGGAGAGGTCTACGTGTACCGCAGAACAGGCCAGCCCTGCCTGGTCTGCGCCGTCGAGGTGCGCACGGTGCAGCTGGCCGGCCGGAACCTGTTCTGGTGCCCCGGCTGCCAGCCACCCGTTCCGGGCTGAGCGCCGATCCGGGCCTCAGGGGGCGACGATCCAACCGGGGAACCACATGCGGTCGCGCCAGGAGCTCAGCGGAATCGTCTGGGCGGCGAGGATCGGGTAGAAGTAGGCGAACATCAGCACGACGGCGGCCAGGTAGAGCCCGAACGACAACGCCCCGATCATGCGGCGGGTGTCCGACGCGTCGCGGGGGCCGAGCGCGAGACCGGCGGACGCGGTGATCCCGAGGATCAGGAACGGCAGCGACGGCAGGGCGTAGAAGAAGAACATCGTCCGGTTGGGGAACGCCAGCCATGGCAGGAACGACGAGCCGAAGCCGACGAGTACCAGGGCGGCCCGCCAGTCGCGCCGGCTGACCCACAGCGCGAGCATCGCGACCAGCGCGGCTGTGCCGACCCACCAGACCGCCGGATTGCCCAGGGCCAGCACCTCGCGGGAGCAGCCGGCGGCGGCTTGGCAACCCCGCTCGCCGAGCTTCGGGCTGTCGTAGGCGTAGACCACCGGCCTGGCGAGCACCAGCCAGCTCAGCGGCGTGGACTGCGCCACGTGCGGCGCGCTCAGGTGCTCGTGGAAGTCGAGGATGTCCTGCTGGTAGTCCCACCAGCCATGCCAGGCGGCGAAGAACCCGTCGCCGTACCTGTGCCGGTTGTAACCGCCGTCGGTGACGAACCAGCCCGTCCAGGTGGCCAGGAACGTCACGATCGGCAGCAGGATGTAACAGCCGGACCAGGCGGGCAGGTCGCGGCGCAGCGCCCCGCGCACCGGCCGCCGCGCGCCCGCGGTGCGCCGGGCACCGACATCCCAGGCCAGGGCCAGTGCGGCGAGACCGACCAGCGTGTAGAGCGCGCTCCACTTCACGCCCATCGACGCCCCGAGGCACAGCCCGGCGGCGATCCGCCAGGGCCGCAGCCCGGCGCGCGGCCCGTAGCGGACGAAGCGTTCGGTCGCCCTGGACGGCGCGCCACCGGACGGCGGGCCCGCGGCGACGCGCGCGGCGAGCGCGGCCCGGCCGTGATCGCGGTCGAGCACCAGGCAGGCCAGCGCGAGCACGAGCCCTGTCATCAGGAAGATGTCGAGGATGCCGATCCGGCTCTGGACGAACTCCAGCCCGTCCAGGGTCAGCAGCAGGCCCGCGAAGCAGCCGAGCACGGTGGACCGGAACATCCGCCGTGCGGTGCGGGTGAGCACCAGCACCGCCAGCGTGCCGAACAGCGCCGAGGCGAACCGCCATCCGAGCTCTGGGCTGCCGTGCGCGACGCCGGCGCAGTCGGTGTAGCCGAAGATCTTCTCGGAGGCGGCCATGAACCACTTGCCCAGGGGCGGATGCACCACGAAGGCGGGGCCGGTGCAGGTCTCGCTGTTCACCTCGTAGCCCGAGGTCATCAGGCCCCAGGCGTCCTTGGTGTAGTAGACCTCGTCGAATTTCATGCCCCGCGGCTCGGTGAGCTGCCAGAACCGCAGGATGCCCGCGACGGCGGTGACCGCGAGCGCGGCCACCCAGCCGATCACCCGGTCATCGGGCATCGGCGGGCACAGCCGCATCCGCAGCGCGTCGGCCGCGGACCCGGTCGGGCGCCGCCGGTCGGAACCGGCCTGGTCGGTTCCGGAGCGGGAGAAATCAGCTGTTGTTGCTGCCGTCACATGGCCAGGCTAGGGACTGCGCCGACGAGACGGACAACTGGTGGCACTCGGGTCCGCGCCGCACGCGGGGATCGCTGGTCTCCGCGTCGAGGAGGCATCTCCGCGTCGTGCGCGGCCCGGGATGTGCCCTCGCGGCGGAGACGTCCGGACTGGTCTAATAGCAGCAGAAGGGACGTGGATGACCAGCTTGCAGATGAGGGCCGTCGCCGCGATTCTGCGGCTGACCAGAAAGCCGGGGACGGCCACCGTCGAACGGGCCCACCGGCGGATCGCGGCGCGGAAGCGGCCGTCGGCGCCGCCGCCGGCCCTGCGCCGGCGGCACTCGGTGAGCAGCCGGCAGGTCGAGGGGTTCCCCTGCCACACCGTCGCCCCGAAGGGCCGGCCCGCCGCGCGGGGGGCGGTCTACATCCACGGCGGCTCCTACATCAACGGCATGGCGCCACAGCACTGGACGCTGGTCTCCCGGCTCGCCGACGCCGGGGTGCGGGTGGACGTCCCCGACTACGGCCTCGCGCCGGGGCACACCTACCGCGAGGCGTATCCGTTCCTCACCACGGTCTACCGGCGGCTGCTCGACGAGATGGACCCGGCCACGGTCACCATCGCCGGGGATTCCGCCGGCGCCGGGTTGGCGCTGGGCTTCGCGCAGACCCTGGAAGACCACGGGCTGCCGCAGCCACGTGGCCTGGTACTCATCTCCCCGTGGCTGGACCTCACCCTGGGCGACCCGGCGGTCGCGGCGGCGGAGGCCCGCGACCCCTGGCTGACCCGCATCGGCCTGGTGGAGGCCGGTCGCGCCTGGGCCGACGGCGACGACCCGGCCGCACCGCGGCTCAGCCCGATGAACGGGCGGCTCACCGGCATCGCCCCGACGCAGGTGTACGTCGGCACCCGCGACCTGCTCTACCCCGACGTCCTGCGTTTCCAGAAGCGGGCCGCCGCCGAGGGCCTCCAGGTGGAGCTCACGGTCCGCGACGGTGCCGTGCACGTCTACCCGCTCATCCCGGTACCGGAGGGCCGCGCGGCGTCCCGCGTGATCGTGCGGGACGTCGCCAGCTGACCGTGGCGGCACCGCCGACCCCGCGGCCGGACCGGGATGGGACGATTTCCGCCATGCCCTCGAGAGCCGTGCCGCCGAGCCGGCGGGTGCTGCTGGCCTTCGCGGCGACCGCGGTCGGCGGGGGCCTCGCCGGATGCTCGGACGGCTCCGGTGCGCCCGCCCCGCCCGCCCCGCCCGCGTCGTCCCCGTCAGCGGCACCGGCTTCGGCGGCGACCACTCCGGTGGCGGGTGCGGGCACGCCGGCCGCTTCGGCGGTCGCGGCCGGCCCCGTGGAGGTCTCACGAGTGACCTTCGCGAGCGCGGCCAGGGGCCGGCAGGTCGGCATGGTGGTGATTGCGCCGGGCGGGTCCCGGGACGGGCTGCCGGCCTGCCTCGTCCTGCACGGCCGGGGGGACGACGCCGAGCGGTCGGTCGGCCTGCTGAACCTCGACCGGTATCTCACCGCGGCCCTGGCGGTGGGCGTGGCGCCGTTCGCCCTCGTCGCCGTCGACGGCGGCGAGACCTACTGGCATCGCCGCGCCTCGGGTGACGACCCCGAAAAAATGATCATTGACGAGGTGCTGCCCCGGTTCGCCGGGCTGGGCCTGCGGGCTACCCGGCTGGCGGCGACGGGATGGTCGATGGGAGGGTACGGCGCGCTGCTACTGGCCCGTCGCCATCCCGGACTGGTCGTGGCGGTCGCGGCGAGCAGCCCGGCGATGTGGCCGTCCTACGGGGCGAGCGCCCCCGGCGCCTTCGACTCCAGGGCCGACTTCGCGGCCCACCCGGTCCTCGGGACGCCACCCGTGCCGGGCGTGTCGTACCGAATCGACTGCGGCGCCGCCGACCCGTTCCTCGCCGTGTCCCGCCAGGCCGCCCGTGACCTGGCGGCGAGCGAACAGAACTTCGGCCCGGGCGGTCACACCCCCGAATACTGGCGTTCCGTCGTGCCGGCGCAGCTCGCCTTCCTCAGCGGCGCGCTGAGCCGCGCGGCCTGACGGACGCGCGGCCGGCGGCCGGCCTCGCCCCGCGATCGGGCGGGACGAGACCGGTGACGTGATCGATCAGGGAGCGTCGGCGTAGCGCAGGTAGGGCTTGGTCTCCTCGACGTTCTGGAACCGCTTCTTGGCGTCCTCGGTCGAGACCGAGATCGCGACGATCACGCGGTCGCCGGGCTTCCAGTCGGCCGGGGTCGCGATGGGGTTCGCGTCCGTGGCCTGGAGCGCGTCGATGACGCGGATGATCTCGTCGAAGTTGCGGCCCACCGACTTCGGGTAGGTGAGGGAGAGCCGCACCTTGTCGGCGGGGTCGATGATGAACACCGAACGCACGGTGGAGGTGTCGCCCTCACCCGGGTGGATCATGTCGTACAGCTCGGCGATGCGGTGGTCGGGGTCGGCCACGATCGGGAAGTTGAGCGCGCTGCCGGCGACCTCGGCGATGTCCGGCGCCCAGGCGTTGTGCTGGTCGACCGGGTCGACGGACAGCGCGAGAGCCTTGGTGTTCCGCTTCTGGAACTCGCTCTGCAGCGCGGCGGTGCGGCCCAGCTCGGTGGTGCACACGGGGGTGAAGTCGGCCGGGTGGCTGAAGAAGACCGCCCACGAGTCCTTCTTCCACTCGTGGAAGGTGATCTCGCCGTCGGTGGTCGTGGCGGTGAAGTCGGGAGCGGTGTCGCCCAGGCGGAGACCCACGGGCCGTCCTTTCGTCGTAGCGTCGGGTGGTTGTTCAGGCCAGGCCAAGGCTACGGTCGATCGGCCGCGACCGTATGTGCGAGACCTCATGTGGCCGCCGGACGAGCCTTTTCTTCCCGTGCCGGGGGAGCGTCGGTGGCTACTGAGCCGAGGTGACGCTCAGTGGCATCGGGACTTCGGCTGCGACCGGTGCCGGGCCCTGCGGCGCGGCCGGCGCGTCCGTGTCGAGCGCCCTGATCTCCGACTTGAAGATCCGCAGGGACCGGCCGAGGGACCGGGCGGCGTCGGGAAGCCTCTTGGAACCGAAGAGGACCAGGACGACCACTGCGATGATGAGCAGCTCGGGAGTACCGATGTCAGCCATGGAACCATCCTCTTCGGGACGAGTACGTGTCCGCCTTGCCGGGCCAGATCGGATGCTACGTGCTCCGGACCCGGGCCTGCTCTCAGCGCGCGGCCACCGCGGCGCGGCCGGCCGACGGCGCCAGCGCCCGCCGGAGAAAGGAGATCTGGTGGGCGAGCGCCGGCTCGTGCCACGGCTTGCCCGCGTGGAGATCGAAGTGGTCGCACGGGTAGTGCCGGACCTCGGCCCGGCCACGGAACGCGGCCTTGGCCGTCGCGTGCGGCGGCGCGGCGCGGTCGAAGTCGGCTATCTGTACGAACCACCGGGTCCGCAGCACCCGGACCGCCGACCGGCCCGGCCGGAACGAACCGATCTCACTGCCCAGGGTGGCCGCGACCTCGTTGCGCCAGGTCGGCCCGGCGATCGCGAGGTAGTCGTCGTAGTAGCCCACCGGGGTGAGCGCCGCCGTCCTGCCGGGTGGCCCGACCACCGGGATCATCGGGGCCGGGCGGCCGGCCAGCGCCGTGAGCCGGGTGGCCAGGCCTGCGAACGACGGCGATGCCCGCGTCGCGCCCATCGGTCGAGGTGATCCGTTAGGTAATATATTGCCCATCGTGACCGGTGTTGCGCAGCGCGTGGCTTCCCTGCAAGCGGGGGCCGGGGCGGTGGACCTGTGGCCGTACGGTCGTCCGTGCCGGTGGTCGACCGGTCCGGTCCGCCTGATCCGATCCTGGGCTGACACGCCACGCCAGCTCGCGGCGGGCGCCGTGGCCGTCGCCGTCTGGTTGGCGCTGCTCTCGGGCCTCACGACCTTCGTGGCGTTGTCGCGGCACGCTGCCGTCAGCGATGCCCGTGACCGTGCGGGCCAGGTGGTCGTCGAGGCCCAGTTCGTTCGGGGCGAGCTGTCGAGTGCCGACGCGGCCGCCGCGGCGTCGGTGTTCAGGCACGCCCTCTTCGACGTCCAGGCCTCCGACGCGGCCGGGCTGCGCGCCGTGTACGGGCAGATGAGAGACGAGCCCCGGATCGACGAGCGGATCGGGGCGGCGGGGGAAGGAGTCGTCCGGCTGCAGCAACTCGGTGTGCGAAGCTGCCTGGACGCCGACCCGTCCGCCGGGTCGGCTGGGTCGTCCGGGTCGGCGTGCGCCGACGAGATCCTGACCGAACTGGGCCAGCTGATTCCCCGGTACGCGAGTCTGGTGAGCGCCGGCCAGGCCAACAGCCAGACGGGCGACTCGGTCGCCGAGGCGTACCTGCGGGCGGCCTCGGACCTCGTACGGGACCAGATCATCCCCAAGGTCGACATGTTGCTCGAGCTGGGTGGGCGCGACGTCGACGTGGACTTCCGGCGCGCGACCGACGGTGCGGTCGAGACAGCGCTGCTCCTGCTCTTCGCCGGCGGAGGAGCCGGGCTCACCGCGCTCCAGGTCCACTACTGGCGGCGAAGCCGCCGGGTGTTCGAACTCCGGCTGCTCGCCGCGACGGTCTGCCTGTTGGCCGCGGGTGGCCTGTTCGCCGCCGGCGCGCTGGCTCAGCAGGCCCGGGTCCAACACGGCGTCGACGACGGTTACATGCCCATGGTGACCCTCGCGCAGGCGCGGGTCTTCGCGTTGCAGGCCCGGGCCGAGGAGAACCTCGATCTGATGTCCCTGGGAATCGGAACCGAGTACGACGAGGGCCTCGACACGGCGGTAGAGGCCCTCGGATACGACGCGGCGACCGGCGACCGGCTGCCGCCCGGCGCACTGCCCGGCCGCAGCGGATCCCTGGTCCTGGCGCTCCGCATGCTGCCTGGGGACGTCCTCGACCCGGCCGTCGAGGGCCGCCTTCGGACGTGGCTGACCAACCGGAACGAGGTCGTGTCGTTGCTGGGGAGTACCGAGGGAACCGACGCGATCAGCTCGGGGGCGAACTCCTTCGAACGGGCGGCCCGGCTGACCGCCGGCCCTGGAGCGGACGCCTTCGGCGCGCTCGACGACGAGCTGGCCGGCGGGATGGAGGTCAGCACCCAGCGGTTCCGCGACCGGATGTCGACCGCCGCCACCCCGCTGACCTTCCTCGGGCTGGCGGCCGGCGTGCTGCTGGCCGTGGCGGCCGGCCTGGTCGTGTGGGGCATGCGGCGACGACTCCGCGAGTACCGGTAGTGACCGCCCTGCCGGGCGAGTCGCGTCGTCCGGGCGGTTCGCGTCGTCGTCGTGGTCGACGACGGCCGGCCGGGCTCGTCGCGGTGCTCACCGCGGCTGCCATCGCCGCCACTGCCGCCGCCTGCGGGACCACCAGCGCGGAGCTGCCGGATGATGCGCGTCCGGTCCCGTCGGCTCCGGCCGTCACCGACCGAGCCGCGGCGCCGGCCGACCCGCGTCCCGCCGGGCCGCCGGCCGGGCCGGACACCGGACAGGTCTGTGCCGATGGCCGGCCGGTACGGGCGAGCCTGCCACCGGTGGGGCCACTGCCTTCCCCCGGCTGGTTCCGCCCGGGTTCGACGATGGCAGCCATCTACGACGGCGGGAACGGCTATCTGGACGTCGGGATCACGACCGACGTGCCCCCGGCCGGTTCGATGAACTGGCGGACACTCAAAATCGAGGGCTTCGACGTCGACATAGCAGCACAGATCGCCACCGCGCTGTTCGGTCCGGCGGGCACCGACCGGATGAAGTTCCACGCGGTCACCACGAGCGAGCGCGGCATTCTCATCATGGACGACGCCGATCCCGCACACCCGGACGCGGATACGGCGACCGACTCGGCGTCCGGGCTGGATCTCGTCATCGCGACCTACACGATCACCTGCGAGCGGAAGGCGGACATCCTTTTCTCCGGGGTGTACTTCGAGTCCAGCTTCAAGTTGCTCATCCCGAAGAACGCCGGATTCCACTCGATCGGCGACTTCGCCGGCCTCACCGTCTGCTCCACCCAGGAGAGCACGTCGGTCGAGAAACTGCGCGAGGCGGCCGCCGGGGCGCCGGCGGCCACGCCGTCCCGGCCACCGATTCCCGGCCTGACGGTCATCGAGCTCCCGCGCGCCGCCGACTGCCTCGTCGCGGTCCAACAGGGCAGGGCGGACGCCGCGGCGACCGATGACGTCGTTCTGGCCGGCATGGCCGATCAGGACGAGTACCTCGAGGTGGCCCCGTCGGCCTTCGACAGGGTGTTCGGGACCGACTCCGCGACCCTGGACGAGCCCTACGGGGTAGCCCTGTGGCGCAGCGGGAATCAGGCCCAGGACGACGAGTTCGTCAGATTCGTCAACGGTGTGCTCAAGAACATGATGCTGAGCGGGAAGTGGGACCGGATCTACAACCTGTGGTTCGGCGCTCTCGGTCCCCGCGACAGTCCGCTCGCGCGGAATCCGTCCTGGCCGGAGGCGGTTGCGGCAGGGGCGGTTCCGTCACAGCGCGAGCATGCCAGCTGCGTCGGCCCGCCATCCGCCGGGCTGATCGGGGGCGTCCGTGGTTGTTAGATCGGCGTCGCTGGGAAAGGGTGTGGTTATGCCGAAGCAGGTCTCCGCGCAGCACCCGACGCCGCGCCGGTCACCGGCCCGCAGTGTCGCTGACCCGGGCGCGCTCGCGCGTGCCTTCCGGCGTCATGCCGCAGGCGTGACGATCGTGACGATGGCGGGGCCACGCGGTCCGGTGGGGTTCACGGCGACGTCTGTCGCCTCACTGTCCGAGCGCCCACCGCTGGTGTCGCTGGCGTTGTCCGTGCGGTCGTCCATCGCGCCCGTGCTCGAGGCCAGCGAGACGCTCATGGTCCACATGCTGTCGGAAGGGCAGCATGAGCTGGCGGCCCGGTTCGCGCAGCCGGGCGCTGACCGGTTCGGCCCGCCGACGCGGTGGCGGGCGCTCCCCGGCGGCGAGCCGCTGCTGCTCGACGCCGCGGTCTGGCTGCTGTGCCGCATCCGGCGCCGCACCGTCGAGGGCGACCATCATCTCGTCGTCGCCGAGGTGCTCGACAGCCAGACCGGCCGGGCCGAGGCCCCGCTGGTCTACCACGACGGCGCCTACGGCACCGTCCAGACGACGTCGGCGGGCGCGACGTCGGCGGGCGCGACGTCGGCGGGCGCGACGTCGGCGGGCGCGACGTCGGCGGGCGCGACGTCGGCGGGCGCGACGTCGGCGGGCGCGACGTCGGCGGGCGCGACGTCGGCGGGCACGGCGGCAGCGGGCACGGCGGCAGCGGGCACGGTGCCGACGAGCACGGCGCCCGCGAGTTCGACGCGAGTGTGTGCGAGGCCGGTGCCCTCGGCGGTGCTGTCGGCGGGTGGCGCGGGCCCTCGACCGGGTGCCGGAGAGCCGGATGGGACGATCGGCGACGGCGATCTGAGTATCCGCGGCGCGTGCTGAGGAGCGTGCGCTCCGCGCGGCTGACCGATCGACCGCCTCCCAGGCGTGCCTCCGCGTCAAGGCGCGCCGTCGACCAGCTCGTGCCGTGGTGCCGAGCGGAACCAAGGAGAACCGTCATGCGGACCCGCCCGCTGGGCAGTGCCGGACCAGCCGTCTCGATCGTCGGGCTGGGCTGCAACAACTTCGGGGCCCGGCTCGGTGCCGCCGAGAGCGCGGCTGTCGTCCACGCGGCCCTCGATCTCGGGATCACCCATTTCGACACGGCCGAGATGTACGGCGACGGCGCGTCGGAGGAGTTCCTCGGCGCCGCGCTCGGTTCCCGCCGCGACGCCGCGGTCATCGCGACCAAGGTGCTCCCGCGCCCGCGGGGCGAGGCGTACACGCCCGGCGCGTTGCGGCGGCGGATCCTGGAGGGGTGCGAAGGCAGCCTGCGCCGCCTCGGCACCGACCGCATCGACGTCTACTACCAGCACTTTCCCGACGCCGAGGCGCCGCTGAGCGAGGCGATGGAGACCTTCGAGGAGCTGGTGCGCTCGGGCAAGGTACTCAGCATCGCCTGCTCGAACGTCAGCGCCGAGCAGATCGAGGCACGGGCGGCGTTCGCCACCGAGCGGGACGTCGCTCCGTTCGTCGCCGCCCAGATCGAGTGGAGCCTGCTCCGGCGGGCCGTCGAGGCGGAGATCGTCCCGGCGGCGCTCAAGGCGGACATGGGGATCGTGCCCTACTTCCCGCTCGCCTCCGGGATGCTCAGTGGGAAGTACCGGGCCGGTGAGCCGTTCCCGGCCGGCAGCCGGCTGGCCTCCAGCTCCTACTTCGCCGCGATGGCGACCGAGGAGAACTTCGCCTACCTCGACGCCCTCATCGCGTTCGCCACCGACCGCGGCCGCTCCGTGCTGGAGCTGGCGATCGCCTGGCTCGCCGCCCAGGACGGCGTGGCGTCGGTGATCGCCGGTGCGACCAGCCCCGAGCAGGTGTCGGCGAACGCCGCCGCCGCCGGGTGGTCGCTGACGGAGGACGACCTGGCCGCGCTGCCCCAGCCCGCCGCGGGCTGAACAAGCCGGTGCCCGCCTGACCGGCGCGTGCTCGACCGGCGTGCCCGTTGCCGGCCTGAGTGCGCGCCGGTCCGCTCCACTCGATATGTCACCTATCGTGCACAGGTGGGAGGATCGGTCGCCCGGTGGCCAGGATGCCGGTTCGCGAACGAGTGGAGGGCCCTCGGATGAACGTGGGAGACCGGGTCGGTGACCTGTCCGGTGTCGACGAGACCGGCGCCGAACTGCGGCTGTCGGACCTGCTGGCGAAGGGGCCGCTGGTCGTGTTCTTCTACCCGGCGGCGATGACCCCGGGTTGTACCAGGGAGAGCTGCCACTTCCGCGACCTGGCGAGCGAGTTCGCGGCGATCGGCGCCGGCATCGTCGGCGTCAGCGCGGACGACACCGCCAAGCAGGCCGAGTTCAGCGCCAAGCACTCCCTCGGCTTCCCGCTCCTCGCCGACACCAGCCGGACGATCGCGGACGCGTTCGGGGTCCGCCGCAGGTTCGGCCCCAACAAGCGGGCCACGTTCGTCCTCGACCGGGACGGAACGGTCGTCGCCCGGATCGACTCGGAGTTCGCGATGAACCGGCACGCGGACAAGGCGCTCGACGCGCTGCGCGCACTCGGCTGAGGCCTGACGTCAGGGCCGGGTCGTGAGGCCTGAGGCCACGCCCGCGGACCGCCGCACCACCCGGTGAGCGGTCAGCCCGACCCCGCTCCGTCGTGCCGAGACCTGCCTCACGCCGGACGCGACACGCCTCTCAATCTGAACCGACCGGTTTCGTCGTCGATGCCGTGATGGAAATTTGGTCCTGCCTATGGGCTGGAGGCATCTCAATCTCCATCACCGTGGGCATCGGAATGAGGGCGGAGAGTGGAGAAATGCGGGCACTTGTGACGGACGGGTCAGCGGCCAGCGGGCTGCGGCTTGGGGAGGTGCCCGATCCGGTACCCGGGCCCGACCAGGTGCTGATCAGAACGGCGGCGATCTCGCTGGTCGACCGCGACACGGGCTATGCCGCGGCGATGCTCGGCGACGGCGGAGTCTGGGGGTTCGACGCGGCGGGCGGGTCGACGATGACCCGGGCGGTCGACCTGCTGGCGGAGGGCGGCACCGCCCTCGCGGTCGGCGCGATCTCCGGGGAGCGGATGGTCTTCCCGCCGGCGGCCTTCGCGAGCCCGCTGCGCCGACGTGTCCGCGGGTTCTGGGGCAGCTGGCCGGTCGGCGGCGACCTGGCCACGGTCGTCGAGCTGGTCGCCGCCGGGCGGCTGTGCCCACGGCCGGGCTGGCGCGGTGGCTGGGGTGAGGTCGCGGGTCTGCTCGAGAGCTTCGCCGCCGGCCGGACCCGGCGCCGCCGGGCCGTGCTCGACGTCGTCTGAGAACCCGCACCCCCTATCGTCACCGGGGCCGCGGCCGTCCCGTGCCGCGTCCCAGACGAAGGGCAGAGGCTGTGACCAGGCCGATCGACGCCACCGCCGACGAGATCTTCCACCCCGCGGGTGAGGACCCCTACTGGAAGGAAAGCGCCTGGTTCGGCTTCGCCATCCCCGAGCGGGGCATGAACGGCTTCGTCTACTACTTTCACGACGTCCGGACCGGCGTCTCCGGTGGCGGGCCCGCGCTGTGGGATGCCAGTGGCGAGGAGACCTACGACTGCCGCTTCTACGACTGGCGCTGGACCCAGCCAGCCACCGGCCCGCTCGACTTCCGTGACTTCCGGCTGCCGAACAGCCTCCGCCAGGAGGTGGTCGAGCCGTTACGGAGCTACCGGCTGTCCTACGCCGAGCTCGGCCTGGAGCTCGACCTCGAGTGGACGGCGCTGATGGCGCCGCACGAGATCCGCTACAGCGACCTGGAGACGATGACCGGGGCCCGGCACTTCGACCAGCCTGGGCGCGCCACCGGGTGGCTGGTGCTGGACGGCGAGCGGATCGAGATCGACTGCTACTCGCTGCGCGACCGTACATGGGGCCCGCACCGCCCGGGCGCGTCGCGATCCGGGGACTACCTCTGGGCCATCGCCGCACCGGACTCGCACTGGCACGCGATCTCCATCGCCGACGACGAGCCCGGCGTGGATCTGGTGATGAACGGTTATCTCGTCCGCAACGGTGAGCTGGGCGAGCTCGTCCGCGGTGAGCGGCGGGTGCTGGAACGGCGTCGCGGCGCACCGACGAGGGTCGTGCTCGACGCCGAGGACGACCGCGGGCGGTCGCTGCACGCCGAGGGCGAGGTGGTGACCGCCCTGCGCTGGTTCGGCTGGCCCGGCAGGCTGGCGTTCTGGACGTTGACCGACTGGCGCTGGGACGGCCAGCAGGGCTGGGGTGAGAACCAGGAGTTCTTCCCGCGGGAGCAGGTCCGGTCGCTGCTCCGCCCCTGAGAGGCGGTGACGCCAGGCCCGGTCAGGTCAACGAGTACGCAATGGATCGGCTATCGGTGGCGTGGCGTGGCGCGTGGCCACCCGACGGTGCGCCACGGGGCGCCGTCGGTGTGGCCCGCCCCGGGTGCCGGGGCGGGCTGCGGCGGAGGTTCTCATGACAGAGCATCAACCCAGGTCAGCGGGTATCTGTTGAATCGTGACCGCTGTTTCGGTCATATTGTTCGCGTCCATCGGAGCATAGTGTCCATGCACGCCGGAGTGATCATTCGCGAGGTGGTATAGGCGCGCCGATTCATAGTTGTGAGCAGGTCGTTACCCATGTTGGACGTCCGGGATACGGTGGCTGCAAGAATCGGCTCGATCCCCGGGAGGCTTGCATGGCGACAACTCGTTCACTGTCGTGGTTGTCCGCCGTGCTGTTATGCGCCGCCGCTCTGACCGGCTGTCAGGGCGGCGCGGCGCAGAGCGCGACGTCCTGTACCACCGAGGGTGTCACCGCGGACGAGGTCAAGCTGGGGCTGTTGTTTCCGGACACCGGGCTCGGCGCGGTGACGTTCAGTGCCGCCCGGGCCGGAATCGACGCCCGACTCGGAGCGGTGAACGCGGCCGGCGGTGTGCACGGGCGCCAGATCGTCTATGACTGGCGAGACGACACGGCCAAGGTGTCGGTGAATCTCACGATGGCCCGCACACTGATCGAGCGGGAAAACATCTTCGGCATGCTCGAGACGAGCACGGTGGCCTCGGGCAGCGCCGCCTATCTCGCGGAGCGCGGGATTCCGGTGCTCGGGATCGCCGTGGAGGACGCGTGGGCGAAGTACCGGAACATGTTCTCCTTCAACTACAGTTTCACGGCGAAGGGCTCGGTCGACACGTTCGGCAAGTTCGTCCATGAGCGCGGCGGGACCAAGGCGATGATCCTGTACAACCCGCTCGACGCGACGGTGTCGACGCACATCGCCGAACAGTTCACCTCCAGTTTCCGGTCGGTGGGGATCGCGACGACCTCGGTCAGCACCGACAACAACCCCGTCACGGCCCAGGCGGACCAGCTCGCGCGGCAGATGGCCGAGGAGGGCATCGACACGCTGGCCGGCACGCTGAGCACGGAGGGCCTGGCCCAGGTCGTCGCGGCCGCGCGGCGCCAGGGCGTCCCGCTCAAGGTCATCCTCAGTAGCAGCCCCGCGCCGAACGCCGAGCTGTTGGAGACCTACGGCTCGCAGCTGGCGGGTCTGACGACGTTCGCCGCCTACATACCGCTGGAGACGAAGTCGCCCGCGCTCGACTCCTACCGCGCCGCGATGGCCACCCACGCCCCGCAGCTGCAGGACACCGACCAGACGCTGGCACTGGTCGGCTACATCATCGCCGACATGTTCATCCGGGGCCTGGAGGAGGCGGGGGACTGCCCGACCCGGCAGGGCTACATCGACGGCCTCCGGGCGGTGAAGGGCTACAACGCCGGTGGCCTCATCGGCGACATCGACCTCGAACGTGACTTCGGCAAGCCCGCCGAGTGCTACTCGTTCGTCGAGGTGAACCCCGAAGGCTCCGCCATCGAGATCGTCAGCCCGAACTACTGCGGACATCGGCTCGCCGACTGACGAGCCGGTGCCGCCCGCGTGCGATCCGTGTACTCCGAACGAAGGAAACCGCCCGACCATGAAACGTCATGGCCGCCGCCTGCGCTGCCTGGCCATCCTGCTTGCCGTCGGCGCTCTGGTCGCCGCCTGCTCGAACTCCTCCGACTCGAACACCGCCGCCCCCGCCTCGTCCGCCGGTGGCGGCGCGGTACCGGGTGTCACGAACGCCGAGATCCGGTTCTCCGTCCTGGGGACGCGAACCAACAACCCGCTGGGCACCTGCCTGCTGGACTGCTTCTCCCAGGGGATCAAGGCGTATTTCGACTACCGGAACAGCGAGGGCGGCGTCCACGGCCGCAAGCTCGTCGTCGCCCGGGAGCTCGATGACGCGCTCGGGCAGAACCAGCAGAAGGCGATCGAGATCGTGTCGGCGAAGGACACCTTCGCGACCTTCAGCGCCCCGCAGCTCGCCAGCGGATGGCAGAACTTCGCGGACGCGGGGATCCCGTTGTATGGATGGGACATCCACCCGGCGCAGATGATCGGCCGGAAGAGCATCTTCGGTAACGCGGCCCCGCCCTGCCTGGACTGCATGGACCGCACTTTCACCTACGTCGCCGAACTGGCCGGCACCAAGCGGATCGCGGCGCTCGGGTACGGCGTGTCCGACAACTCGAAGCAGTGCGTCACCCAGATCACCGACACGATCGAGCGGTACGGTGCGGCCACCGACCAGGAGATCGTCTACAAGAATGACACCCTGGCGTTCGGCCTGAGTAACGGGGTCGGTCCGGAGGTGGCCGCGATGAAGCGCGCGGACGCGCAGCTGGTCATCACCTGTCTCGATCTGAACGGCATGAAGACCCTGGCCCAGGAACTCGAGCGGCAGGGCATGGGCGACGTCCCGATGTACCACCTGAACACCTACAACCAGAAGTTCGTCGAGGAGGCCGGCGCGCTTTTCGAGGGTGACTACGTCAGCGTCGGGTTCCGGCCGTTCGAGGCCGATCCCGCGGACACCGCCATGGCCACGTTCAAGAAGTGGATCGGCAAGGTGGGCGGCCGGCCCGACGAGATGGCGATGTACGGATGGATCAACGCGGACCTCGCCTACCAGGGCATCCTCAAGGCGGGGCCGGCGTTCACCCAGGCGTCCGTGATCGACGCCACCAACCACCTGACCGACTACACCGCGGATGGCCTGACCGTTCCGGTGGACTGGTCGCGCCAGCACGGCCAGCGTTCCAAGGCCGACCCGGTCACCAACGGCTACAAGCTCGACTGCCGGGCGCTCGTCCGCGTACGGGGCGGGAAGTTCGAGATCGTCGGTGGAACGAAGGACAAGCCGTTCGTCTGCTGGCCGCCGAAGGACACCACCTGGTCCGAGCCGAAGCCGACGAGCTTCGGCTGAGGTGACGGGTCACGGCGGCGGTCCCGGCCGCCGCCGTGACGGGCGGTGTGCGGGGTCGGGATGTCGATCAGGAACGGGTTGCTCGCGCTGCTGGCCGAGCGCCCGATGTACGGCTACCAGCTGCGAGCGGAGTTCGAGTCCAGAACCGGGTCGACCTGGCCGCTGAACATCGGGCAGGTCTATACGACGTTGCGCCGCCTCGAGCGCGACGGGCTCGTCGAGGGTGCTGAGGACCCCGGCCCGCAGGCGCCCGCCGGTGGGGAGGGCCGGGGCATCGTCTACCGGCTCAGCGCGTCGGGCCACGCGGCCGCGCGGCGCTGGTGGACGACCCCGGTCAGCCGCCGCACGGTCGGCCGGGACGAGCTCGCCATCAAGCTGGCGCTCGCCGTCACGGTGCCCGGTGTCGATGTCGGCGGGCTGGTGCTGCGGCAGCGCACCGAGACGCTGCGGGCGATGCAGGAGCACACCCGGCTGCGCCGGCAGGCCGACGAGACCGGGGACGTCGCCTGGCTGCTCGTGCTGGACAGTCTGGTCTTCGCCGCCGAGGCCGAGATCCGCTGGCTCGACCACGTCGAGTCCCGCCTGGCGCGAGCCGCCGTGACGCGCACCCGCACCGACGCCGCTGCGCCCGGTGGTGCGTCTGCCGGTGGTGCGTCCGGCGGTGAGCGCCCGGGTGCCGTCACGGAGGCCCGCCGATGACGATCACACTGGACGGCGCCGTCCGGGAGTCGGCGGCCCGCCGCGTCCCTCGCGCCTCCGCCGCACCCCCACGCCCACCGCACTGCCGGCGGCGCGAAGGGCTGGCAGCGCGCGGGCCGGCGGACGCGGTTGGCACCGCGGTGGGGCCCGGCGAGACCACATAGGTGGCGGAGTCCGGCGGCTGCCGCCCCCCAGCGAACTAGCCCGAAATGACCAGCTGACAGGATGCATGGCGGGGGGATAGAGAAGGGACTTGTATGGCGTACCAGGCAGCGCCCGCCGACGTGGCCGGCCCGGCTTCACCCGAGTTCGCGCCACCGTCAGCACCGCCCAGCCTGGCTCCGCGTGAGCCGTCCGCGGTCGCGGCCCCGGCCGTCCCGGCGATCCCGGCGCAGGCCGTGGCCGGCGACACCCGCGACGCCTCCCCGGCCGGGATCCCGCCGCTGGACGGCGTCGACACCTGGGTCAGGGTGCCCGTCGCGTGGTGGAGGGCCGTCGCCGGACGGGTCGTCGGGGTCGCGATCACGCTGATCGGCGCGGTGTACGCGGTGTGGCGCGCCGGGACGCTGGACGGCACCGGCGTGGCCGGCCACCTGTTCTACGCGGCCGAGATCGTCAGCTACCTCACGATCGTGTGGACGGCGGTGATGACCGGCCGGATGCGCACCGGCTACGTCCGGCGCGCCCCGGCGCCGGCCGGCACCCTCGACGTCTTCGTCACCGTCTGCGGAGAGCCGGTCGAGATGATCGAGGCGACGCTGCGCGCGGCGCTGGCGATCGACTACCCGCACCGCACCTACGTCCTCAACGACGGGCGGATCGCCGGCCGGCCCAACTGGCGCGACATCGACGCCCTCGCCGCCCGGCTCGGGATCACCTGCTTCACCCGCACCGACGGGCCGCGTGGCAAGGCCGCGAACCTCAACCACGGCCTGGCCCGCACCGACGGCGACGCGATCATGACGCTGGACGCCGATCACATCGCGGTGCCCGATCTCGGCGAGCTCGTCCTCGGCTACCTGCGGGATCCGAAGGTCGGGTTCGTCTGCACCGAGCAGCGCTTCGACGTCGGCCGCCACGACGTGCTCAACAACGCCGAACCGATGCTGTACAAGGCGGTGCAGCCGGCGAAGGACCGCGACAGCGCCGCGTCGTCCTGCGGGAACGGCACCCTGTACCGGCGGACGGCGGTCGAGTCCGTCGGCGGCTTCAGCGAGTGGAACATCGTCGAGGACCTGCACACCTCCTACCAGCTGCACGCCGCCGGCTGGCAGAGCGTCTACCACCACGGCCCGGTGTCCGTCGGGATCGCGCCGGCCACCGCGGCGGAGTACGCCAAGCAGCGCAGCCGGTGGGCGATGGACGGCCTGCGCCTGCTGCTGTTCGACAACCCGCTGCGCAAGCCCGGCCTGACCGGCTGGCAGCGGGCGCACTACCTGCACACCGGGATCGGCTACCTGGTGGCGTGCGCGCAGATGATGTTCCTGCTGGGGCCGCCGCTGAGCGTCCTGGCCGGGGTCCAGATCGCGGCCGGGGTGTCGCTGACCGCCTACGTGCTGCACGCCCTGCCGTACCTGGTCGGCTCGCTGCTGTTCATCGTCGCCTACACCGGGCCGCGCGGAGCCCAGCGGACGGTGGCCAGCACCCTGTTCAACGCTCCGCTGTACGCGCTGTCGTTCGTGCGGGTCGTGCTCTCCGGCCGACCCGACTCCGGCGCGACCGCGAAGACCGCGCTGCCGCGGATGTCGCTCCTGCTGCTGCCCCAGGTGCTTTTCGCCGCCAGTCTGGTGGTCACCATTCTCGTCGTCGGCGTCAGCCCGGACGTGGCCGACCTGTCCGCGCTGGTGTGGGCCGGGGTGCTGCTGTCGATGGTGGCCGGGCCGCTGTCGGCGCTCTCGGAACGCCAGGACCGGGTGGAGCGGGCCCAGCTGCCGATCCGGGCCGTCATCCTCGGACTGGTGCTGAGCTTCGCCGTCGTCACCCTCCTGGAGGGCTGACCGGGCTTACCCGAAAATGCTGGCGGTGCCGAAGCCGGCGGTCAGCTGATCGCCGGCGGTGAACCGGCCGGGGGGCCGCCCCTCTCGCCGGCTCCGGCCCGTGTCAGCCGTTGGTGGCCCGGGGCTTGGGCCCGGTGGCGCGCATGTTGACCAGCCGTCCGAGCAGGTCGAACCAGAACGGGGCGCCGGCGGTGAGCGCGAAGCAGCCGATCGCGAGGCCGGCGATCTTCAGCAGCCAGCCGCCGACGGAGTCGGGGACCTCCCGCGGGTCGTCCCGCTCCTCCGAGTTGTGCACCCAGCCGATCGGGACGGCGAGTCCGGAGGCGTCCCGCACGGCCTGGACCGCCTGCTCCGCCGCCTCGCCGGCCGTGGGCTGGTCGGGCTCGGGCTGGTCGGGTGCCGCCGCGCCGCCGGAGGTCACCTCGACCTGGGCGGCCGCCACCGCGGCCTGGCGTACCGTCCCGTCCTGCCAGAACGCCCGGGCCAGCCCGATCGCGTCGAGGTTGAACGGGACGGCCAGCAGGATCGCGTAGCAGAGCAGGAAGATGGCGATACGCCGCCGGTACCAGCCGGAGAGGCGGTCCATGGCATCGTCGTACCAGCGGGCCAGCTCGGTGACGATCTTCTCGCGGTCCCCGGCGGCCTGGACGGTCGCCGCGATCAGGGCGTCCTTCGCCGGCGAGGGGGGGAGCGAGGCGAGCCCGTCCTCGATGGTCCCGACC
This sequence comes from Frankia sp. Hr75.2, assembly GCF_949319125.1. Classification (NCBI taxonomy): domain Bacteria; kingdom Bacillati; phylum Actinomycetota; class Actinomycetes; order Frankiales; family Frankiaceae; genus Frankia; species Frankia sp. Hr75.2. The sequence continues at coordinate 95,101 of NZ_CASGGV010000055.1, forward strand.
GCGCCGGAGCCGGTGGCGGCGACGAGCGCGGCCGCCATCACCCGCCCGGCCGGGTGGTCCGCGGGCATCGCGGCGTACAGCGCCTGGGCGGTCCGCTCGTCGAGGGCGTGTCGGGCTTCGTCGTAGGCGCGCCGGTAGGCGGCCCGGGCCTCGTCGGTGACATGGTCGGGCAGGGTCTCCGGGCGGAGCTGGGACAGCATGGCCCGGGCGGGCGGGTCGACCCGGTCGAGGAGCGCCTGGGCGAAGGCGGTCGACGGCACGTACGACGGCAGCCGCAGGCTGCGTGCCCGGCGCACCGCGGCCAGGGCCCCGGAGACGGGCGGGTGGTCCGCCATGGCCGGCGGGGTGGCGTTGCGGCCGGTGGCACGGGTGGTGCGCAGCGGGCCGTCCAGCAGTTCGGCGGCGACGTCCGGCGGGTTGCCGCCGTCGGGGCCGTCCTCAGGGTCGCCGTCGGGGGCGCCGGCTGGCCGGGCGCCGAGCAGCCGCCGCAGCTCGGCCTCGAGCTGGCGTCCCCGGTAGCGGAACAGGGCGAGCACAGCCTCGTTGATCCGGGACACGGCGAGGCTGAACACGGCGAAGAGCAGCGCCAGCCCGATCAGCACATCGAAAGCGGATGAGTCCGGCATGGCCCCCGGTTCCCGACCCTCGGCCGCCCGTGCGACCGCTCGCGGGGCACAGGACGCGCACACCGGGACTCTCCCGGCAGACCGCGCATTTCTACACGGTGGCGCAGGGCCACCACCGAGCGGCGCCACCCACCGCGCCGGATGGGCACCGGCAGCCACGAAGAGTGAGGGCGGAGCCGGGCGGCCGGGGCGGAGTCGCCGTCGCCGCAGACCCCGAGAAGAATGGCCGCACAGCAAGCGACGGATGTGACGAGTAATCGAGTTGTACGGCGCATCGCCTGACCTACCTTCCGTAAGTGTCCGCATTTTCATGGCGGATGAACGGGAGGATTGACGGCCGACAGCTGCCGCGGTGCGTGCCGATGCTGATGTCGATGCCACGTGCCAGCCGCTTTCGGGGCCGCGCACCGGCGGGCGCGCCCCGCCGAACCGCCGCCCCCGCACGGTCCGATCTCGCCGTTGCTGTGCCCGCCGGTCAGGAGGCCGGGTGCCCGCGAGTGTTGTCGACCAGCAGAAACGGACCGTCGGTCCGGAATGCTGTTACGATACGGACCATCAGTCCGCCTCCGTAAGGGGAGGAGCGCCGTGGCTCTCGAAAGAGCAGTGGCTCCGGAAAGATCGGACACCGCCTGCGGCCGGGCGGCGATCGTGGCGGCGGCCGCCATCCTGTTCGAGCGGGGCGGGGTCGAGGCGGTCTCGATGGAGAACATCGCCGAGGCCGCCGGCGTCGGCAGGTCCACGGTGCTGAGCCGCGTCGGTGACCGCGCGGCGCTGATCCACGCGGTGCTGGCCCCCCGCGCCGCCGCGCTGCGGGAGCGGATCGAGGAGGGGCCTGCGCCGCTCGGCCCCGGCGGCGAGCCCGTCGACGCCCTGAACGCCTACCTCGACGCCCTGCTCGAGTTCGTCTGGACCAACCGGGCCCTCATCCGCACCCTGGAGGATGACAGCCTGGAGACCTACTACACCAGCCCACTCAGCGAGTTCTGGATCGGCGAGCTGGCGCGGCGGCTGTCCGCCACCCGTCCCGGCGGTGACGCCGACGCCGACGCCGAATACCTGGCGCACGTGCTGTTCCCCGCGCTGCGGGCCAACGCCGTCGACTACCTGGTCTCGGCGCGCGGGATGCCGCTGTCGCAGGTCCGCGCCGGTCTGCACAGACTCGTCGCCGTCTGAGCCCGCGCCGCGGCCCGAGCCGCTCGGGGCCGTGCCCGGCCGCGCTGGTCGGCCTCACCAGCCGGGCGGCGCACGGTCCCGAGCCCCATCCGATGGGACGGCCCTGTTGGGACGGCCCGGCGCCGGTGGGCGCTACTTCGCCGTGACGATGTCGGCACGCAGGGGCGCGAGCGCCGCTCCGATCTGGCCGGTGGTCTCCGCCGGGACGCCGAGGCCGCTCAGCGCCGAGACCAGGTGGTCCACCACGGCGTCGAAGTTGGCATCGGTGATCCGGAGGCCGGAGTGCACCGAGGCGATCGCTCCGCCCTGGTAGACCTCGGGCCCGCCGATCGCCGCGGAGATGAACGCCTGCTGGTGCGCCTTGAGGTGCGGGATGTCCTTGCCGGCGAAGAAGGGCGCGAGCTCGGGGTCGGCCGTCACCCGGACGTAGAACTCGTCGACCGCGGCCTGCACGGCGCTCGCACCACCGATAGCGTCGTAGATACTCATCAGAGGTCTCGCTTTCGCAGGATGGGCCCAGTCGAGGTCGGTGACCACGTGCGTTTCCATGGGCCGCATTGGTACATTTCCGACACGTCCACTAAATCGCGCAGGTAACGCGTTCGAAAGAGCCGAATGTCGACGCGGGAGCGACGGACGGCACGCGGTCGGGGGCCGCCCGACTCCTCACGGCCACGCGTATCAGCAGGTGAAGCCGCCGCGCCGCTGTCAGCGCCGCTGTCAGCCGGGCGGCGCGCGGCCGCGGCCGTACCGGCCGGCCGGCCGGCGCGGCCGCGGACCGTTACCCCTGGGGACGGGAGACCTGTTCCAGTGCTGCCGCGATCTCGGTGGGGATCTCGATGCCCAGAGCCGCGAGGTGCTCGTCCAGCTGGGCCGCGGAGGCGACGTCGAGCGTGATCGAGGTGACGGGTCTCGTCAGTTGCCAGGCCAGCGACAGCTGCGTGGTCGTGCACCCGAGCTCCGCCGCCGTGGCCTCCGTGGCGGCGACGGTGGCGTGCCCGTGCCCGTGGGAGCGGAGTGAGCTCGTGCTGATCAGGCCGAGGCCTTCCTCCGCGAGCAGCGGGAGGTGCTCGTGTTCGAGCTCCCGCGAGAGCAGGCCGTACGGGCCGCGGAACGAGATGAAACGGGCCCGGCCGAGCCGGTCGCTGACCGACAGCGCCTTCATCACCCGGTAGACGTGCAGGTTGGCGACGCCGACGTAGAGGACCTTCCCGGCGCGCACCAGGTCGTCCAGCGCGTCGATCGTCTCCTCCAGTGGGGTCGTCGGGTCGTCGGCGTCGAGTTGGAGGAGGTCGAGATAGTCCGTCCGGAGCCGGCGGAGGGTCGCCTCGCAGGCGGCCCGGATATGACGGCGGCTGTTCCCGCCGTCGTGGGGGCCCTGCCCGCTCGGCCGCCCGACGCTCGAGGCCAGGACGACGCTCGAGCGCCTGTCCCGAACGGCACGGCCGCAGAGTTCCGCCGCGGCGCCGTCCGGGTCCGTGCCGCCCCGGCCGATGTCGCCCGCGGCGGTGGTGTCGAGGAGGTTGCCGCCGGCGTCGAGGAAGCGGTGGATGACGCCGATCGCGGCCCGCTCGTCATGGCCCGCGGGCCCGGCGCCGAGAGCCGCGACTCCCAGCGCGAGCCGCGAGACGTTCAGCCCGCTGCGGCCGAGCCGCCGGTACTCCATCGGCCAGCTCGCACGCGGGACGGCCGGTCCCTCCCCGGCGGGCCTGGCGGCCTCGGTGGGCCTGGTGGCCTCGGTCGGGTGCGGGTCCGGCATGGTCTCCGGCCTGGCCAGGACGCCGTTGAGGAAGAGGCTCACCGCGTGGTGGAGGTGCTCCTCCTCGACCTCGGGGGTCCGGTAGATGCCGTAGGCGGCCAGCCACGCCGGCATCGCGCCGACCATGGCGAAGAACTGCTCGGCGGCGAGGTCGACGTCCCCGACGACCACGGTGCCCGCGCTCTCGTGCCTGCGTAGCAGATCAATGATCAGTTGCACCCGCGGTGACCAGGTGACGGCCTGCGAGCTCGCCGCGAACTCGGGGAAGCGCGCGGACTCGGCGATCGCCATCCGGCTCAGGCGGACGATGTCGGGGTCGACCGAGCGGGCCAGGATCGCCCGCGCGATCACGGTCAGGCTCTCGGCGAGGTCGTCGGGCAGCGGTTCGAGGACGCGCTCGTCGCGCTCCTGGCGGGTGAGCGCCCACGAGCTCACCGCGATGAACAGAGTTCGCTTGTCGGGATAGCGGGCATACAGGGTGCTCTTGGTGATTCCCGCGGCCTGCGCGACGGCCTCCATCGTGGTGCCGTCGTAGCCCGACTCCAGGAACGTGTCGACGGCGGCCCGCCGGAGCCGCTCGGTCAGCCTGGCTGCCTCCGTTGCCGTCGGGCGCCCGGCCCGTGAACGCTCGCCACCCGCCCTGGACTCCATCCGCTAAAGCTACGGATGCGTCGGATTCTGGTCAAGGTCGACGGCGGTGCCGTCCGGGCGCCTTCATGGGAGGCGGGCGCGGCCCTGGTCCGCCCGTTGCCGCCGGCTGTTGACCAAAACCATACGGACTCGTAGGGTTCATTCTCACGCGGCTGGAGAAGCAGCACGCGGATGGATCGTTTCGGAGTTCGCGGCGGCCCGTAGCCACGTGGCTCGTACGTGCATCGGCTCGGAGGTAGACGGATGGCGCACTTCCCGAAGCCCGCGGAGGGCAGCTGGACCGAGCACTACCCGGACCTCGGTACCGGGTTCGTCTCGTTCGAGGACTCGATCTCGCCCGAGCACTATGAGCTGGAGCGCAAGGCGATCTTCGGGCGGACCTGGCTCAACGTCGGTCGGGTCGAGCAGATCCCGAGGACCGGCAACTACTTCACGAAGGAGATCCACGCCGCGCGTGCGTCGCTGATCGTCGTCCGCGACGCCGAAGGCGAGGTCCGCGCGTTCCACAACGTCTGCCGGCATCGCGGCAACAAGCTGGTGTGGAACGACTTCCCCCAGGAGGAGACGCACGGCACGGCACGGCAGTTCACCTGCAAGTACCACGCCTGGCGTTACGGGCTCGACGGCTCCTGCACGTTCGTCCAGCAGGAGTCGGAGTTCTTCGACCTCGACAGGTCGCAGCTCGGTCTGGTACCGGTGCGCTGTGAGCTGTGGGAGGGCTTCATCTTCATCAACCTCGACAGCGAGGGCACGACATCGCTGGCCGAGTACCTGGGGCGCTTCGCGAAGGGACTCGAGGGCTATCCCTTCGGTGAGATGACCGAGGTCTACAAGTACCGGGCCGAGGTCGGGAGCAACTGGAAGCTCTACATCGACGCGTTCGCGGAGTTCTACCACGCGCCCGTCCTGCACGCGAAGCAGTACGTGGGCGACGAGTCACGCAAGCTGCTGGGCTACGGCTACGAGTCACTGCACTACGACATCGACGGTCCGCACTCGATGCAGTCGGCGTGGGGCGGGATGTCGCCGCCCAAGGACCTCAACATGGTGAAGCCGATCGAGCGGGTCCTGCGCAGCGGCAACTTCGGGCCGTGGGACCGCCCCGACATCGAGGGCCTGAACCCGCTGCCGTCGGGGGTCAACCCGGTCGGCCACCCGGCGTGGGGCCTGGACTCCTACGTCTTCTTCCCGAACTTCATGATCGTGGTGTGGGCGCCGGGCTGGTACCTCACCTACCACTACTGGCCGACGGCGTACAACCAGCACATCTTCGAGGGCACGCTGTACTTCGTGCCGGCCCGGACCGCGCAGGACCGCATCCGGCAGGAGCTTGCCGCGGTCACCTTCAAGGAGTTCGCGCTGCAGGACTGCAACACGCTCGAGGCCACGCAGACCATGCTCGAGTCCCGCGCCGTCTCGCGGTTCCCGCTCAACGACCAGGAGATCGCCATCCGGCACCTCCACAAGACCGCGGGCGACTACGTCGCCGGGTACCAGGGGTAGCACCGCACGCCGGCGGCCGGGCGCTGCTCTGTTGGGCGCTGCCCCGTAGGGCGCGTCTGGCCTGGTGCCGAACCGGTCCCGGCTCCGCCGGGTCCGGCGCCGCCCCCTTGACCTGAAGTCCACTTCATGTCGGAGGCTGGCGGCATGGACTTCACCGAGACCGAACGTGCGTATCTGGCCAGTCAGCGGCTCGGCCGGCTGGCGACCGTCGCCCCGGGCGGCGCGCCGCAGAACTCCCCGGTCGCCTTCCGCGTCAACGAGGCGACCGGCACGATCGACATCCACGGGTACGACCTGGGCGCCAGCCGGAAGTTCCGCAACGTCGCGGCCACCGGCGTGGTGTCCCTCGTCGTCGACGACATCGCCTCCGTCGACCCGTGGCGGGTGCGCGGCGTGGAGATCCGGGGAACGGCGGAGGCGCTGACCGATCAGGACCCGCCGCAGCGTCATCTCAGCCGCGAGGTCATCCGCATCCACCCCGTCCGGATCATCAGCTGGGGTGTCGATCCGGACGGGGCGGCACTGCGGGCGCGCGGGGTCAGTCGGATTTCTGCTGGAACAACGTGACGCTGTGGTCGCCGTTCGCGCTGCCCACGTAGTGGTCGGCGAGGAACGGGGTGCCCATGACCCCCTGCGACCAGTCCACCGACTGCCCGAAATCCCGGAACCAGTCGTAGAGCATGGTGCGGTGCGCGATGCGCCACTCCCCGTCCCGCTTCTCCAGCCGGTCGACGTAACGGCCGCCGATCACGACGTCATGCTCCTGCTCACCGAAGTCGATCCGGTGATAGGAGGTGACGTGGGTCTCGGCCACCGCGGTGTCACCCGTGACGTCGATCAGGGTCTGGCCCAGCGTGTGCAGGGTGACGGGAATCGAGGGCGCGCCGGGCACGACCCACGCCAGGTACTCCTTGAACGTGCCGCGGAAGATGCCGTGGTCGTCGGTCGCGTCCGGCCAGTACGCCCCGCTGATCAGGTCCGCGTCGCGCCGGTCCTCGCCCCTGGCCAGCCGGGCGAGGACGTCGCGGATCTGTTCCCGGTCGAGGACGAAACTCAGGTCGTCGGCGCTGATAGTCATATCCGGCTCACCTCGTGGTCGGCTGGGGGTGGAACGGGCGGTGGCCGCCCCGGGCTAGGGAATCTGCGGCTTGCGGGTGTTGATCAACGGCCGCCGGTAGGAGGGGTCCTCCTTGCCGCGGGCGGGAGCGCCGTCGAGGTGGATGTCCGGCACGTCGGAGAACGGGATGTCCATGGTGGGCACCAGGCCCGACCACTCGATGGCGTTGGTGCGCAGCGCGATCCGCCATTCACCCGCGCGCCGTTCCAGCCGGTCGATGTAGCGGCCACCGGCGATCCAGTTGGAGTCGTCGCGGTTGCGCCCGACGAACAGGTAGTACGTCTCGGTGTGCGCGGTGTCGCCGTCGATGTCGATGGTGACGTTGAGCAGGTTGTGGTGGGTGGCCACCTGGCCCTGCTCATGTCCGGCGGACGCCCAGTCGTACAGCTCGACCGGGCCGCCGACGAACGGACCGGCGGCGATCACGGCGTCGGGATGGAAGGCGGAGAGGAAGAGCTCGCGGTCGAACCGGTCCATGCCCCGGCTGAACCGGGTCAGGGTGTCGTGGATGTCCTGCCGCTCGAGCAGTCGTTCGAGCCGGGCGAGCTTCTCGGCGGTGATGGGCTGGCTCATCGTTCCTCGCGGTTGCTGTGCCGACGTCGGCGTCGACGCCGGGGGTGGAGATGCGGGTCGTGGGTGTGGTGGCGTGCGCTCTGCGATGCTGTGTGCGGCGTAGCTGGTTCAGGGAACGCCGCTGGTTGGGGACCGCGCCTCTGGTTCAGGGGGCGCCGGCGGTTCGCGGGCCGCTAGACGGGGGACCAGAGCGGGGCGCCACGCTGGGCCCGCAGGGACGGGATGACCTTCCCGTCGAGGTCGGTGACGCCGTACTCCTGGGCCAGCTCGGCGGTGATGAAGGTGCCCCCGGAGTGCCGCATCAGGTCCGTGTCCTGGACGAGCGCCGCGATGACGCGGCCGGGGAACTCCGGCGAGCAGCCGATCGTCGGGTTGGTGACGAGCTGCTCCTTCATCGTGGGGTTCAGCGAGATGTTGCGCTCGGCCCGCTCGGTGAAGGTGAGGCCCTGCCACAGCGAGATCGACGCGATGTTGTGCGGCTTGAGCTCGACGGCCATGTCCCTGGCCATGCGGTCGACCGCGGACTTGCAGGTGCCGAAGACGACGCCGTAGGTGTAGGTCACTCCCACGTAGCCGGAGATCGCCACGATGAGGCCGGCCCGGCGCGGAACCATGAGCCGCGCCGCGTGCCAGGCGGCGACGAAGTTCGACCGCACCCCGACGTCGACCATCTCCCAGTTCGACAGCGGCTTCTCCCAGAACGGGTTCGGCTCCGTCAGGTCCTCGGGCAGGGAGAAGGCGTTGTTGACCAGGATGTCCAGCCGGCCCTGCTCGCGCTCGACCTGCTCGAACAGCGCGGCGACCTGGTCGTCGTCCCCGTGGTCGACCTGCACGGCGATGCCCTGGCCGCCCCGGCGGTCCACCTCCGCCGCGGTCTCCCCGACCGTGCCGGGAAGCGGATGCGAGCCGGGGGACACCGTCCGCCCGGTGACGTAGACCGTCGCGCCCTCGTCGGCGAGCGCGAGCGCGATGCCCTTCCCGATGCCCCGGCTGGCGCCGGTGACGACGGCGACCCGGCCCGAAAGTAAACCCATGCGAACTCCCAGCTGGTGTTCATGGCTGTGGTCCGGCCGGCCGCCCCGACGGCACCGTGGTGGCCGGCCGGACCACGGGCGGGGGACCTACCCCGCGAGGTTCATCAGGCGCTGCCGCTCAGACCGCGGCCGGGACCTTCATGAGCTGGGCGAGGTTGCCGCCCATGAGCTTGCGCACGAGCGGTTCCGGCAGGTGGGCGAGCTCGTCGATGTAGCTGACCGGGTTCGCCAGCCCCTCCGGATGCGGATAGTCGGACCCGAACAGCACGTGGTCCTCACCGAGGACCTTGGTCAGCGCGCCGAGGTCCTCCTCCCAGAACGGGCTGACGTAGACGTTGCGCCGGATCACGTCGAGCGGGTTCTCGGGAAAGTCGTGCGGCATCTTCTTGTACAGGTTCTTCATGGCGTCCATCAGCGGGGCGACCCAGCTCATCCCGTTCTCGACGACGGCCACCTTCAGCCGGGGGAAGCGGGAGAGCGCGCCATGGCAGACGAGCGCCGAGACCGCGTCCTCGACCGGCCGCCAGGCCTGCAGCATCTGGAACGGGTTCGGCTGGAACGGCAGCATCTCGCGGTTGGCGCCCATCCACTCGCCGCTGTAGCGGGCGTACCCGCTGTCGGACGAGTGCAGTGCGACGAGGATGTCGGCCTCCTGCACACGGGCCCAGAACGGGTCGAACTCCGGCAGGCCGAACGAGCGCGGCCCGCGCAGGCCCGGCACGGGCGCCGGCCGGACGAGGATGACCCGGGCGCCCCGCTCGAGGACCCACTCGAGTTCCTCGACGGCCTTCTCCACGATCGGCAGGGTGATCACCGGCGTGGTGAAGATCCGGTCCTGGTAGTCGAACTGCCAGGTCTCGTACAGCCACTCGTTGAGCGAGTGGATGACGGCGTGGACGAGGTCCGCGTCGTCGCGCATCCGCTCCTCGATCAGGCTGGCGAGCGTGGGGAACATCAGGGTGCGGTCGAGCCCCTGCTCGTCCATGACCTTGATGCGCGCGGCCGGCTCCCGCCAGGCGTCGATGGACCGCACCGGCTTGCCGAAGATCTCCCGGTACGTCTTCCCCTCGGGGTTGCCGTGCCGGTAGTAGTCCTCCTGCGCCCCCGGGCGGGCGACGACCTCGAAGGTCGGGTTCGGGATGTACTGGCTGATCTGCCCGCGCACGACGATCTTCGTCCGGCCGTGCACGTCGACGTAGTCGATCGCGCCCCGGTAGCGCGCCGGCAGGAACTTGGTGAGCGCGTCCTGGGTCTCGTACAGGTGGTTGTCGGCGTCGAACACCGGAATGTCGTGGGTGGGCATCACACCTCCTGGTCAGGAGCGGCCGGATCCCCCGCGGGGTACGTCGCGGAAGGCACGGTCACGGTCGAGGGCGGGCTCGCGGGGCATGCCGAGGACACGCTCGCTGATCACGTTGCGGGCCATCTCGGTGGTCCCGCCGCCGATGCAGGTGGTCTGGCGCAGGAGGAAGTCGTTCCCGCACTCGGCGACCGCGCCGTCCTCGGCGCTCCAGGCCGCGCCCGCCGAGCCGGCGATGTCGTACGCCATGCTGGTGACGCGGGTGGAGGCGATGCCGGCGAACAGGCGCCCGATGGCGGCCGACTGGTCGGGCATCCGGCGGGAGACGACGCCGCGGCCGATCCGGCCCTGCAGCGACTCGCGGACCAGGTCGAGCACCCGGCCCTCGCCGATGAGGTCCCGTACCCGCGGCTCGTCGAGGCGGCCGGCGTCGCGGGCGACGTCCACCAGGACGGTGGCGTCGACGCCACCGTAGGACCAGCCGGCGGGGACGGTGACGAACGGGGAGTTGTGCAGCATCCGCTCGTGGAACATCCACCGGGTGCCGACGGTCCAGCCGTTGTCGACGTCGCCGATGCGGTCGGTGTCGGGGACCCGGACGTCGGTGATGAACTCCTGGCAGAACTCCTTGTTGCCGTTGAGCATCTCGATGCGCTGGACGTCGATGCCGGGCTGGCGCAACGGCATGATGAACACGGTGAGCCCGCGGTGCTTCGGGACGTCCCAGTTCGTGCGGGCCAGGCAGAGCGCCCAGTCCGACCACCAGGCCCCGGTCGTCCAGATCTTCGAGCCGTTGAGGATCCAGTCGTCGCCCTCGCGCACGGCGGTGGTCAGCGCGCCGGCGACGTCCGAGCCGCTGCTCGGCTCGGAGAGGAACTGCATCCAGATCTCCTCGCCCTTGATGATGGCGGGGAGGTGGCGCTCCTTCTGCTCCGGGGTGCCGAACTCGAGGAGCACCGCGGCGCACGGCGAGAACGTCGGCGCCTGCAGCCGGCCCGGGTACTCGAAGCCGGTGATCTCCTCGTTGAACGCCCGCTGGTGCTCCGGCGACAGGCCCTGACCGCCGTACTCGCGCGGGAAGCAGATGCCGGCGAGGCCGGCGTCGAACAGCATCCGCTGGATCTGCCGCTCGCGGGCGACGGCGGCGAGCTCCTCCTCGTCCGTCGTGTCCGCCCGCATGACGCCGGCACCCTCGTTGTGCTCGAGGGGGCGCAGGTTGGCGCGGATCCACGTCCGCGCCCGCCGGCGGAAGTCCGCGACGCTCTCCGTGGCTTCCGCGTTCGCCGCGCCGGCGGCCGAGCCGGTGCCGGTGCTGATGTCGGACGTCATGCCCGCTCCTTGAGGTGCTCGACGACGGCGGCGACGCGCTGGCGGTGCTCGGCCGGCGTGCCGCACAGCGCCCGGTTCACGGTGACGCGGCGCAGGTACAGGTGCAGGTCGTGCTCATAGGTCACGCCGATCCCGCCGTGCAGCTGGACGCAGTCCTGCAGCAGCTCCGTCCCGTAGTCGCCGATGAAGGACTTCGCCGCGCTCACCAGCTCCCCGGCGTCGGGTGAGCCGGCGTCGACGGCCGCCGCGGCGCTGTCGTTGACGGCGTGCGCGCCTTCCAGCCAGGTCTTCATGTCGGCGAAACGGTGCTTGAGCGCCTGGTAGGACGCGAGGGGCCGGCCGAAGGAGTAACGCTCGAAGGCCCAGCGGACGGTCATGTCGAAGGCGGCCTGCATCGCGCCGACGGTCTCGGCGTTGAGGATCACGATCGCGCGCTGGAGCTGGCGCTCGATCTGGTCGGCCGCCGCGCCGACCTCGCCGACGACGGCGGCGCGCGGCACCCGGACGCCGTCCATCCGGACGGCGAAGAAGCGCCGGGTCAGGTCGACCGTGCGCAGCGGCTCCACCGTCACCCCGGGCGTGGCCGCGGGCACCAGCAGCTGGGTGAGCCCCTCCTCGCCGCGGGCGGCGACGAGCAGGTGCCCGGCCTGGGCGGCCGACTCGACCGGGCGGCTCACCCCGTCGAGGACGAGGTCGTCGCCGTCGACCCGCAGGGCGAGGCCGACGCTGTCGAGCCGGTCCAGCGGCGGCGGCCCGCCGAGGCACCACGCCGCCACCGTGGCACCCGACAGGATGTCGGCCAGGACCTCGGAGTGCGCTGGGCCCGCCGCGCCCAGCGCGGCGGCGACGACGTTGGTGGCGGCCAGCGGCCCGGGTGCGGCGCGCAGGCCGAACTCGTGGGCGACCAGCGTCAGGTCGACCAGGGCGGACCCGCTGATCGACCCGCCGCCCTGCTCCTCACCGACCAGCAGGGACGTCCACCCCAGCTCGGCTCCGCCCTGCCAGTAGTCGGCCTCGAAGCCGGCGGGGTCGTGGCGCAGGCGGCGGACCGCCTCGGCCGGGACCCGGTCCGCGAGGTATCTCGCGGTCGCCTCCCTGAGGACCTCCTGGTCGGGACTCAACTCCAGCAGCACGATCCGTCACCTCGCGTCATTCGGCTCCCTTGCCCGACGCCTGCCGCGGCTCGGGTCGCGCCGCGTGGGCTCCCGTCCGACCGCGGCCGCACGGGGCGGTGCACACCGTGGGGTGCGCGCCCGTGGTTCAGGACCGGTCCGGCGGACTAGGCCGTCACGATACGGACCGGCGGTCCACATACGCAAGAGGGTGGTTCGGGCATGATTCGGGCGCCGCGGGCTGACGTCGGCGGTCAGCTGCCGGCGAGGCGGTGCAGGCCGGCGCGGACGCGGTCGGGGTCCATCCGGCGGCCGGAGACCAGGTAGTCGATGACGTCGGCCCGCAGCGCGGTGAACAGGACGTGCGTCAGGTAGTCGGTGTTCTCACCCGGGCGCACGGCGTTGAGGCGCCGGGCGAGCTCGCTGATCCAGTACTGGCTGGACGGGTTGGCGTAGTAGGCGTACGGCCCGTGGTGTTCGAGCGCGCGGATGAGGGTGCGGTTCGTCCAGACGAAGTCGAGCAGCGAGTCGAGGTAGGCGTGCAGCGCGGCCACCGGCTCCCCGCCGGGGCCGAGCGGGGGAGGCCCCTGCTCGACGAGGGTCAGCATCGCGGCGACCCGCGGGTACAGGACGGCCTCGATCAGCGCGGTGCGGTCGCCGAAGCGGCGGAACAGGGTGCCCTTGCCGACCCCCGCGGCCCGGGCGATGTCGTTCATCGACACCTGCTCGGCGCCGTCGCGGTCGAACAGGTCCGCCGCCGCCGCGAGGATCGCCGCCCGGTTGCGGGCGGCGTCGGCGCGCTCGGACCCGGCCACCGCTGCACCTCCTCGCGCCGATGTGCTCGGACCTCTTGCCGATGTGGACCGCCGGTCCGTATCGTAGCGGCCTAGTTCGCAGGACCGGTCCGATCGCGGGTAAGGCGATTCGGGGCGCAGGGCGGACCAGGCGTCGGACCGTGGCGGGGAATGGCGCCGAACGCTGCGGACAACGGGTCATTCGCTTCAGGGCCAGCGGGACACGCGCACAGCGGTGTCGAAGGGATGCGGTGCAGACGGTGAAGAACATCGAGGCGATCGACTTCTTCCGGGGTGACGAGCTCGTCGCGGACCCTTATCCCTATTTCCACGCGCTGCGGGAGCAGTGTCCGGTCCGCCGCGAGCCGCACCACGGCGTGGTGATGGTGACGGGCTACGAGGAAGCCGTCTCGGTGTTCCACGACTCCGACAGATTCTCGTCGTGTACCTCGGTAACCGGGCCGTTTCCCGGATTCCCGGTCCCGCTCGAGGGCCTCGAGGGCGACGACATCTCCGAGCTGATCGAGCGGCACCGTGCCGAGCTGCCGATGAGCGACCAGCTCCCAACGTTCGACCCGCCGATGCACACCGATCACCGCGCGCTGCTGATGCGGCTGATCACGCCGAAGCGGCTCAAGGAGAACGAGGAGTTCATCTGGCGGCTCGCCGACCGGCTGCTGGACGACTACCTCGCCAGCGGCGAGGGCGAGTTCATCCGCGGGTTCGCCGGCCCCTTCGCGCTGCTCGTCATCGCCGACCTGCTCGGCGTGCCCGAGGAGGACCACGAGGAGTTCACCGACCGGCTGCAGCACCGGCCGGCCGAGGGCGGCGGCGTGGGCAGCACCGGCGACCACTCGATGGAGCACTCCCCGCTGCAGTTCCTCTACGACCGCTTCACGACCTACATCGAGGCCCGTCGCCGGGAGCCCCGCGACGACGTCCTCACCGGGCTGGCCACCGCGACGTTCCCGGACGGCTCCACCCCCGAGGTCATCGACGTCGTGCGGGTGGCCGCGAACCTGTTCTCCGCCGGCCAGGAGACCACCGTCCGGCTGGTCAGCACCGCGGCGAAGCTGATCGCCGACAATCCCGGCCTGCAGCGCCTGCTGCGCGCCGAGCGCGACCGGATCCCGAACTTCATCGAGGAGACGCTGCGGCTGGAGAGCCCGGTCAAGGGCGACTTCCGGCTGGCCCGGGTGCCGACCACGGTCGGGGGGGTCGACATCCCCGCCGGCACCACTGTGATGGTCGTGAACGGGGCCGCGAACCGCGACCCCCGCCGCTTCGCCGACCCGGACACGCTCGACGTCGCCCGCCCCAACGCACGTCAGCACATCGCGTTCGGGCGCGGCATCCACAGCTGCCCCGGTGCGCCGCTGGCCCGGGCCGAGGCCCGGGCGGGAATCGAGCGGCTGCTCGACCGCACGGCCGACATCCGGATCTCCGAGCGCGTGCACGGTCCCGCGGGCGCCCGCAACTACCAGTACCTCCCGACGTTCATCCTGCGCGGCCTGACCCACCTGCAGCTCGAGTTCACGCCGGCGGCGTCCGACTCCCGGTAACGGCCCTCCCCGGTGAGAACCGGTCCCGGTGAGACCGGCCCGCGGCGTGAGTCGACATCCCGCGCGGGCCGGTAGCCGAAATTCTTCATCTCAACGACGAGGTTCGGGAGTCCGTCACCATGTTGTCGCAAGGGGCGCGCTACAGCGCCGCATCCATCGGCCTCGCCGAAGGATGGAGCCTGGACCGGCTCACGTCGCCGAGCAGACTTTTCGGCGCGAACGGATTACGCACCGGCCCGGACGGCCGCGTCTACGTGGCGCAGGTGACCGGCAGCCAGATCAGCGCACTCGACGTCGAGACCGGCCAGCTGGAGACCATCAGTGCGAAGGGCGGCGCGATCATCGCCCCCGACGACGTGGCCTTCGGCCCGCAGGGCGACCTCTACGCCACCGAGGTCATGGACGGCCGGGTGAGCGTGCGCGGCGCCGACGGCAACACCCGGGTGCTGCGCGACGATCTCCCGAGCGTGAACGGCATCACCGTCCACCAGGGTCGGCTGTTCGTCAACGAGTGCCGGGTCGGCGGTCGCCTGATGGAGCTCGACCTCAACGGCGGCGAGCCCCGCGTGCTGCTCGAGGACCTGGCGATGCCCAACGCCATGGAGGTCGGCCCCGACGGCCTCCTGTACTACCCGGTGATGGGGACGAACGACATCTGGCGGATCGACCCGGAGGGCGGCGAGCCGCAGCGGGTCGTGGGGGATCTCGGCGTCCCGGACTCGCTGAAGTTCGACCCCGAGGGCTTCATCGTCTCCACCCAGGTCGCCTCCGGCGAGGTGCTGCGGATCAACCCGCGCAACGGCGAGCGCACCGTGCTGGCCGCCCTCACGCCTGGCCTGGACAACTGCACCTTCGTCGGCGACCGGCTGTTCGTCTCGAACTTCACCGGGTCGATCACCGAGATCCTCGGTGGCGGGGCGACCCGCGAGACGCTGCCGGGCGGGCTGAACTGGCCGCTGGACCTGACCGTGGGTGAGGACGGCAACCTCTACATCGCCGACGGGACGTACTTCTACCTCCTGCGCCCCGGCGGCAAGCCGGAGACGCTCGGCATGCTCTTCTCCCCGGGCTACCCGGGCTTCGTCCGCGGGGTCACCGCGGTCGGCGCGGGCGAGTTCATCGTCACCACCTCGGGCGGGCAGGTCACCCGCTACCGGCCGGCGAGCGCGGAGAGCGAGGTGCTGGCCGACGAGCTCGACCAGCTCTACGGCGTGGTGGTCGCCCCGGGCGGCGACGTCGTGGCCGCGGAGCTCGGCAAGGGCCGCGTGCTCTCCATCCGTTCCGGCCGGGTCGAGGAGCTGGCGTCCGGGCTCAACGATCCGCTGGGTGTCGCGTTCGGCCCGGACGGCACGCTCTTCGTCTCCGAGTCGGGCGCCGGGCGGGTCGTCACGATCTCCGGCTTCCGCGTCGACACGGTGGTCGACGGCCTGGAGCAGCCGCAGGGAATCCTCGTGCGCGGCGGGCAGCTCCTCATCGTCGACGCCGGCACGAAGCAGCTGATCAGCGTCGACCTCGGCACCGGGGCCCGGCAGACCATCGCCCGTGACCTCCCGGTGGGCGCCCCGCCCGGCGTGACGCCCAAGCCGCTGCGCGGGCTGCCGCCCTTCTCCGGGCCGCAGGGCCCGTTCGCGGGCATCGCCGCCGGACCGGACGGCACGCTCTACCTATCTGCTGACGCCGAGGGCAGCGTGCTCGCGCTGCGGCGGGAGGGCTGAGGCGACATGACGAACGACTTCCTCAACCTGGACGGGCGCATCGTCATCGTCTCCGGCGCGGGCGGCGGCGGCATCGGAACCTCGGTGGCGAGCGCCGTGGCGCGCGCCGGGGCGACCGTGCTCGCGGTGAGCCGCTCCCAGGAGAACCTCGACACGCACATCGGGCCGCTGGTGAAGGAGGGGCTGCCGGTCGTGCCGGTCGCGGCGGACGCCTCGACCGACGAGGGCATCGCGACGGTGCTGAACGCGGCCTCGCGGACGGACGGCGACCTGTACGGGCTGGTCAACGTCGCGGGAGGTGCCGCCCCCGCGACGTGGATGGCGGCGACCCGGGTGACCCGGGAGGACTGGCGCGCGCTGTTCACCCAGAACCTCGAGACGATGTTCTTCTTCAGCCAGGCGGTCGCCGCCGAGCTGAAGTCGCAGGGCCGCCCCGGGTCGATCGTGTCGGTCTCCTCGATCAGCGGTATGAACACGGCGCCGTTCCACGTCGCCTACGGCACCGCCAAGGCGGGGGTGGTGGCGGCGACGCGCACGCTGGCCGTCGAGCTCGCCGGGGACGACATCCGGGTGAACGCCGTGGCGCCCGGGGTGACCGAGACCCCGTCGTCGGGCGCGTATGTGGACGCCGACCCCGACCGCGACCGCCGTGCCATCACCGCGGGCCGCCGCGGCCGCCCGGAGGAGCAGGCCGGAGCGATCCTCTTCCTCCTTTCGGACCTGTCTTCGTACATCACGGGGCAGACGATTCTCGTGGACGGCGGCCTGAACCTCAGGTGGACCCATCTGGGCGCCGACAACACGTCGCTGTTCCTGAAGGACGAGGAGTTCCGCGCGTCCCTCCTGCGCTGACGCCGAAGCGATTCTGTTTGTTTTCTGCCAGATCCCGGACCTAGGCCACACCCGAACCCGATTACCCCGTGACGCGGGTTGGAGAATGTCATGAGCGAGACTCTCGACAACATCCAGGAAACAGTTTCCACTCCAGTCGAGCCGCTGTCGGAACCGCTCGAGATCGGCGTGGAGGCGTACCTCTCCCCGGAGTACGCCCGGGCCGAACGGGACAAGCTGTGGCGGAAGGTCTGGCAGCAGGTCGGCCGGGTCGAGGAGATTCCGCGGGTCGGCGACTTCCTGACGTACGAGATCCTGGACGACTCGCTCGTCGTGGTGCGCTCGGCGCCGGACCGGATCCGGGCGTACCACAACGTCTGCTCGCACCGGGGCCGCCGGCTGGTCGACACCCCTGAGGGGGCGCGCGACGCCCGCGGCCAGCTGCGGCAGTTCGTGTGCGGTTTCCACGGCTGGCGGTACAACCTCGACGGCGAGAACACGTTCGCGGCCGAGCGCGAGGACTGGCCGTGCGGTCTGACCGACGAGAAGGCCGGGCTCAAGGACGTCCAGGTCGACACCTGGGGTGGCTGGATCTGGGTGAACCTGGACCCGGACGCCGAGCCGCTGCGGCAGTACCTGGAGCCGGCGGCGTCGCTGCTCGACCCCTTCCAGCTCGAGAACATGCGCTACCGGTGGCGCAAGTGGCTGGTCTTCGACTGCAACTGGAAGGTCGCCCTCGAGGCGTTCATGGAGACCTACCACGTGCCGTACACCCATCCGGAGTTCATGAACTTCGGGAACTTCCTGGGCTGGGCGCGGGCGCAGGGCCGGCACAGCAACATCGGGTACGACGCGCCGAAGGGCATGGAGGAGAACCAGGCGAAGCTGCGGATCGGCAGCGGCCCGGACGCCCGGCTGTCGACGATCGAGCTGCAGAACTTCACCTGGGAGAACGCGAACACCAACACCACCCGCACCCTCGTCGACGCCGCCCAGCGGCTGACCGAGGAGCTCCCGGAGGGGACGCCCCCGGGCGAGGTGCTGCAGCACTGGCTCGCCTCGGCCCGCCGGGACGACGCCGCCCGCGGGGTGGTGTGGCCGACGGTCCCCCCGGAGATCGTCGCGAAGAGCGGCACCGCCTGGCAGATCTTCCCGAACTTCCAGATCGGGCACGCGCTGAACAACATGCTCTGCTACAGCGCCCGGCCCTACGGCTACGACCCCGACAAGTGCATCTTCGAGGCCGCCGTCTACGAGCTCTACCCGGCCGGCGGGGAGCCGGAGACCAAGTGGGAGTTCACGCCGCCGGAGGACCCGGGCTGGCGCACGGTGCTGCCGCAGGACTTCGCGAACATGTCGGCCGTGCAGCAGGGCATGAAGTCGGGCGGTTTCTCCGGGCCGAAGCCTAATCCGTACCGCGAGCGCAGTGTCGTGAACCTGCACCACAACCTGGCCAAGTACATGGGAACCGGCGAGCCTCACAAACTCGCCTAGACCCAGCCTCTCCCGCGAATCCCGCCGCGGCGCCTGACGAGTGACCCGAGCACCAGCCCAGATCCGAGGAATGTGCATGCAGAACTGTGCCCCGACCGAGACGCCCGAGGTCGACCATGACGCGCTCCGGACGAAGTATCTGGGAGAGCGGGACAAGCGCCTGCGCCGTGAGGGCCAGAAGCAGTACGTGGTGACCGAGGGCGACTTCGAGGAGTTCTACGAGGCCGACCCGTACACACCGGTCGTGCCCCGGACGCCGATAGTCGAGGACATCGACGTGGCGATCTTAGGCGGTGGCTGGGCCGGCCTGGTGGCCGCGGCGCGGCTTCAGCAGCAGGGCGTCACCGACTTCCGGATCATCGATCTGGCGGGCGACTTCGGCGGCGTGTGGTACTGGAACCGGTATCCCGGCATCCAGTGCGACACCGACAGCTACTGCTACCTCCCGCTGCTCGAGGAGGTCGGCTACATCCCGAAGGAGAAGTACGCCCGGGGCGACGAGTGCCTGGAGCACGCCCAGCGCATCGGGAAGCACTTCGGCCTGTACGAGCACGCCGTGTTCAGCACGCTGGTCCGCTCGCAGGAGTGGGACGAGCAGACGAAACGCTGGAAGATCACGACGAACCGGGGCGACGAGATCAGCGCCCGGTTCGTGGTGATGTGCCAGGGGCCCTTCAACAGGCCGAAGCTGCCGGGCATCCCCGGCATCGCCGACTACCAGGGCCACACGATCCACACCGCCCGGTGGGACTACGAGTACTCCGGCGGCGACCTGCACGGCGGGCTGGACAAGCTCGCCGGCAAGAAGGTCGCGGTGATCGGGACCGGGGCCAGCGGTGTGCAGGTCATCCCGTACGTCGCCGAGACCGCCGAGCACCTGTACGTGTTCCAGCGCACCGCCTCCTCGATCGACGAACGCGGCGACGTCCCGACCGACCCCGAGTGGGCCAGCGCGCTGCAGCCGGGCTGGCAGGAGGAGCGGCGGCGCAACTTCCACGCCGCGGCGTACGAGGCGTTCGCGCCGGGACAGCCGGACCTGATCTGCGACGGCTGGACCGAGATCAGCCGTAACCTGCAGGCGCAGCTGGACGCCACCAACGGCTGGGCGGCGCTGGCGGACCCGGCGAAGTTCATGGAGCTGCGCGAGCTCGTCGACTACCAGGTGATGGAGCGGCTGCGGCAGCGGATCGACGCGATCGTCGAGGATCCGGCAACCGCCGAGGCGCTGAAGCCGTACTACCGGTTCCTGTGCAAGCGGCCGTGCTTCAACGACCTGTACCTGCCGACCTTCAACCGCCCCAACGTCACCCTGATCGACGTGGCGGAGACCAAGGGCGTCGAGCGGATCACCGCGAAGGGCATCGTCGCGCACGGCGTCGAGTACGAGGTCGACTGCATCGTGTTCGCCAGTGGCTTCGAGATCACCAGTGACCTCGACCGCCGGCTCGCGATCCACCCGTACGCCGGCCGCGAGGGCCGGTCGCTCTACGAGCACTGGGTCGACGGGTACCGCACCCTGCACGGGATCATGACGCACGGCTTCCCGAACCAGTTCTTCACCGGCTACATCCAGGGCGGCGTCACGGCGGCCGTGCCGGCGATGTTCGAGCAGCAGGCCGTGCACATCGCCCACATCATCTCCGAGACCCTCGCCCGTGGCGCGGTGACCGTCGAACCCACCTTCGACGCGCAGGAGGGGTGGGTCGCGGCGGTCCGGGCCGCGGAGATCGACAACACCAACTTCGCGCGGGAGTGCACGCCCGGCTACTACAACAACGAGGGCGAGCAGCAGATCCGGTCGGTCCTCGGCGACCCCTACTGGGCCGGCTTCTACGCCTTCGGCGAGCTGCTGCAGGAGTGGCGCGACTCAGGCGATATGGCGGGGCTCGTCCTCGGCAAATGACGACCACCCGCCTGCTCACCCACGTCGCGAGAGGACCATTGAATGTCTGAGGCCACACTGCCCGCAGCCCGGTTCGATGACCGGGTAGCCGTGATCACCGGTGCCGGCCGGGGTCTGGGGCGCGCGTACGCCCTGCTGCTCGGCTCGCTGGGCGCCAAGGTCGTCGTCAACGACCCGGGCGGCAGCATGAGCGGGGAGGGCCTCGACACCGGCCCCGCCGAGCAGGTCGTCCAGGAGATCATCGCCGCCGGCGGCGAGGCCGTCGCCTCCACCGACTCGGTGGCCACGGCCGCGGGCGGCCAGGCGATCATCGACACGGCGATCGACAGCTTCGGCCGGATCGACATCCTCATCCACAACGCCGGGACGCACCGCCCGGCGCCGCTGGCGGAGATGACGTACGAGGACTTCGACGCCGTCCTGGACGTCCACCTGCGCGGGGCGTTCCACGTCGTGCGGGCCGCGTTCCCGCTGATGGTCGCGGCGGGGTACGGCCGGATCGTGCTGACCTCCTCGATCGGCGGGCTGTACGGCAACGCCGGGGTCGTCAACTACGGCGTGTCCAAGACCGGAATGATCGGGCTGTCGAACGTGGCCGCGCTCGAAGGGGCCGCGTCGGGCGTGAAGAGCAACATCATCGTCCCCGCCGCGATCACGCGGATGGCGGAGGGGATCGACACCTCGGCCTACCCGCCGATGGGGCCGGAGCTGGTGGCTCCCACCGTGGGCTGGCTCGCGCACGAGTCCTGCTCGATCACCGGGGAGATGCTGACCTCGATCGCCGGCCGGGTGGCCCGCGTCTTCATCGCCGAGACCCCGGGCGTGTACCAGCCGTCCTGGACGGTCGAGCAGGTCGGGGAGCAGCTCGAGACCATCCGCGACACGAGCGACCCCTGGATCCTGCCGGTCGTGCCCTCGGCGCACGTCGACCACATCGTCAACAGTTTCGCGATGGCCGCGAAGGGCGCCGCGAACGCGTCCTGACCACCGCACCGACACCGCACCACCCGCACCGCACCACCGCACTGACGCAGCACCGCAGACACGGACCAGCGCACACCCGGATCGGAAGGGGGATGGGAAACCGTACCGCGGGCCGGTACCGGCGTTCCCTGACTACCAATGG
>NZ_CASGGV010000056.1:0-9888 GCF_949319125.1 Frankia sp. Hr75.2
AAGGTCTACCAGGAGAAGAAATCCGCCTGGAAGAAAAAGACGATCGTGCTGGAAGACGGCACGATGATCTCCCGGGTGATCCGCCCGGACTACGCCGAACTGTTGGCCGATCTGCGATCGGGCTACCTTGACGGTGCGATCGTGTGGGACCTGGACCGCCTCACCCGAGACCTACGGGATCTGGAAGACGCGATCGAAGTCGTCGAGCTGTACGGCCGCCCCATCGTCGGGCCCGGAGTCGACCTCACCACCGAGTACGGGAAGGCGAACGCCCGCGCCCAGGCGGTAGCGGCGAACAAGGCCAGCGCGGACACGTCCCGCCGGGTTCGCCGGTCACACAAGCAGCGCGCCCAGCGCGGGGTACCGGTCGGGGGCAGCCGCCCGTTCGGCTGGAAAGACGACAAGCGCACGGTGGATCTCGCCGAGGCCGCGATCCTGCGGGAAGGGGCCCGCAAGATCCTGGCGGGGGTGCCGGTCGTCGATCTGGTGCACGAGTGGAACGACGCCGGTATCCGCGGGACCCGGGGGAAGAAGTGGACCAAGACCAGCGTGCTGAAGGTCTACCGCAACCCCCGGATCTGCGGCCTACGCGGCCGGGGGGTCGAGGAACCGAACATCAACGGCCACGTGGCCAAGTACATGCAGATCGTCACCCGCAAGGAACGCACCCCTGACGGGCGGACGATCGAGGTCCCGGTGAAGGGCCAGTGGAAAGCGATCATCGGTGTGCGACGGTGGGAACAGGTGATCGCCAAGATCGGGGACCGGACCTACGCCCAGCAGGGGCATAACTCCCGCCGCTACCTGCTCAGCGGCGTCGTGGCCTGCGGTCGGTGTGGTGCGTCGATGTTCGGGTCACCGCCGTACCGGGAACGCGCGTACGCGATCTACCGGTGTCCCGCGCCGACGAAGGGAGGGTGCGGGAAGGTCTCCCGGCACGGCCCCCACACCGAAGATCATATTCTGTCCGCGCTGTTCAACAAGATCGAGTTGGAGACCGCGGATGCCGTCACGGAAGTCGCCCCGTGGGAGGGGAGGCAGCGTTGGCGGAGGTGAAGGAGAGCATCACCGAGACCCGCGCCGCCTGGACCTCGACCCCCCGGCGGATCTCCCCGAAGGACTACTTCCCGACCATGGAAGAGCTACGGGAACGAGAGGAAGCCCTCCTCAAGGAACGTAACGATCATCTGGTGGCCACCGCGAACGCGAACGCCCGTCCGGCCGATGTCCGCGCCGAGTGGGACGACTACACGTTGGCCCGTCAGCGCGCGATCATCAAAGAGCATCTGATCGCCGTGGTAGTCCACCCTGCCGGGAAGGGCCGCAGGTTCGACCCGGAGCTGTTGGACCCGGTCTGGCGGGAAGAGACCTAGCCACCACGATCGTCAGCCAGGACCAGCCCGAGCAGCGCGGCCACCCGCCGCCGTTTCTCCCGCGACCACACCGGAGCCGCCAACGCCTGACGCCGCCCCCATTCCTCCGCCGAGTCGGAGAACACCCGCCGAGACCGCGCCGGACCAGGCGCCGGTACCGGTCGGGTGGCAGCCCACCCGACCACCCGCACCCCGGTTGCGTGGGCAGGTTCGGTGCCAGCCGGGACAACGACCGGGACAGGCGAAAGATCTGCGGAACCTTCCGTGCTCACCTGCTGACCAGCCACAGCCGGGGCAGGATCTGCTATGCCGGTGTCCGCATCGTCGGGGGTGTCGTCGAACAGCGAGGGCTGAAAGGCACCTACGGTGCTCATAGCCCAGCCAGCCAGACATCCGCACCCGACCCAGCCGCGCCGTCAGGCGGGTCGGTGTTCCCGCCGTACAGGCCACGCCCGGCATACACCCACTCCCCGACAGCGACCGTCGCCGGATCACCGTCCGGACGGCCGAACGCATCCCCCGGCACCCGGCCCGCCATCGCCGCACCCAACGTGCGTGACCACACCCGCCGCACCGTCCGCAACGCGGTGAACGTCGTCGACCACCGGCGAGCTTTCGAGATCCAATGACCACCAAACCCGTACTGGTGAGCCCACCGCACCAGCCGAGGCACATCCCCGGAGCCCCGCCCGAGCGCCGCATCCAACGCCGCGGTGAACACCGTGTCATGGCCGAGCCGCCAGCACGTCTCCACCAGACGCCGCACATGCGGCGCCAGGACCAGCCGACCCAGCCCGGCCAGCGACCGCACCGGATGATCCAACGCCCCACTGGCCGTCACCGATTTCGTCAGATACTTCGCCAGGTAGTTCGACACCCGGGACACATCGGCGGGACCGTCCAACGCGATCCGGCGGATATCGACCTGTGCACCCCAGCGCACCGCCCACCTGTCATCGGGTGCCGTGGCGTCGAGGGTGCCCGCGTCCGGATCGGGAGCCGGCACCGCAACCGACCCGATCACGCCCCGCAGAGCGTCCGCGACCAGATCCCCATCCGCCCACCCAGGAGGAGCCGACCCGGGACCGTCCGGACCATCGACGCGCACCACCACGTGCAGGTGCACCACGCCGCGTGCCTGCATCTCCGCTACCTTCACGAAGCTGATCCGCACCGCGCGACGCAGCCCCGCCACCGTCAGCCCCGCCGCCGACGCCACCGCTGATTCGGTGGCATCCCGGGTGGCCTTCCACAGCTTGGGAACGAGCGCGTTCCACACCACCGTCCGGCCGTAGGAGTAGCAGTCCGGGCAGAGAGGCGAGCCGAGCCGGGAATCGTCGGCATGGTGCCGCTCATGACAGCCTGCCGGACGGCCATGCGGACAGGTTCCCCGCCGGGGGTGACACGCCCGCACCGGACCGCTCTTTCCGCCCTGCTGACGACGGGAGTGCACCGGCCCGAACGACGGCGCGGTTAGCGTGACGAACCACGCCGGATGCTCGGCCACGGTGTCCGGCACACCCTTGCCGCCCGCCAGCCCGGCCAGGACCAGCCGCCGCGCATCCCGCTTGTAGGTCGCGGAGCAGGCGGGGCACACCGAGGCCCGCCGGTTGTTGCACCGCACATGCAGCACCCCGCCCGGTTGATCCGAGCTGGTGAAAGCCCGGCGGACCTCACCGGTAGCCGTATCGACATGGTCAACATGGCCGGTCAGGCGGATAGGTCGGGAACAATCACCGGCGACCGGCCGGTTTTCGGGCAGGCTCACGCCCACGTCCACGGGATTCACCGCGTCCTCTCACCCACACAGCACCCGGCCAGCCCGGAAAAGAACACAGGTCAGCCGAAGGTCACCGCACGGTTACGGCAGGAACGGAAACAGGAACGGGAAACAGCCGACACACACCCGACGGGCCATCCGCCGTACACCCATCCAACGCCGAAACACCTGCACAATGCTGCCCCAAAAAAGCGGCCAATAACTGGCAGCGCGGGTGGCACGTGAAAGGCAGCGAAGCCGGCACGAAACTGGCACCGCAACGGCACGAAAAAGAGACGGGCAGTCCGGGGAGCGTCAGCCGCCGCAGCGGCCTACCCGCTCAGAACCCGAACCACCCGACACCACGACAGCACACGCCACCGGCACACCTGCACCACCCCAGACAGAGACGGGAACAGGCCACGCGAACCCGCATGACCCCAGGTGCAGCCGCCCGAGCCCGGTCCGTGCCGCTCCCAGGCGGCTCACATGTGGACAGCCCGACAATGTGGCGTACTGCCGTACAAAATAATGATCACAATGGCGCAGGGTCGGAACCCTCGAATGCCATCACCCACTATACCGGCCCAGGGCGGATAGAACCAGCGAATACGACGACGACCCCGAACCGCCGGCATGGGGGGAAGGAGCCGGAACAGTTCGGGGCCGTCAGCCCGCGACGATCAAATCAGGTCAGGATTCCCCCAGTAGATCGCGGAACGGGAACATCGCTTCCCACACCTCGACCTCTGACACGGCGTCGTCGTCGCGCAGCCGCACCCGGTAGCCGGAGAAGCCCACCCCGGCCGGGACGAGATCCGCCGGGGGACGCGCCCCCGTCATCACCACCCGAGGGTCCGCACCCGCCAGCAGGCGTTGCCGCCGAACACGGGTACCGACCGCCCACGCCACCCGGGACTGCTCCAGCGGTGTGAACCGGCGGTGCAGCAGCACCAGGCCCACCGTGGACAGCTGCACCACGCCGATACCCGCCCCGACCATCACATCAGCGTCGACGTCCAACACGTCGCACAGCAACATCTCCTGATCGTCGGAGTCGCGGTTCAGTGGTTTCGGAAGCAGGCCGACAATCAGCCCGTCGTGATAGCCGATCCGCAGCTCCGGCAACGCACCGACGTCGAACTCCCAGTTCCACGTATCCGCCACCGCCAGCCCAGTCACCGGCCCCACCCCGACCACCGCACCGGAATCACAAGATGACGATCCGGCCCAGCCCGACGAACGGCAGGACCATGTACCCGTTCGGCTGTAACCCCAGGTCGAGCGCACACCGTGTCGCGTCGGCGGCGTCGACGAACGGCGCGACCACCCGCACCCCGGGGACCACCAGCGCCCACACCCCCTCGGGAGTGATCACTCCCCGGGCGATCACCGGCGGCGCCGGACCGGTAGCCGTCATCCTCATCCCACCACCACGGGTCATCGTCATGGGCGTACTCGTCTTCCCCGGCGTCGTAGTCCTCCTCGTCACACTCGTCCTCGCGATCGTCACTGCTGCTCATCAAACCTCCCCGTATCCGTCAGATCGTTGAACTCCCCGTCGCCCACCCCGGCCAGGAATGCCCGCCACTCCGCGACCGAGAACAGCAACGCCGGACCGTCCGGCCAACCGGCCTGACGCAGCACCACACCCACCCCGACCGACGCGGTCACGAACGCCAACGGTGCGACCTCCACCGCCGCATCACCCGCCCCCGACGCCCGATGCCAGCGCAGCCGATCCCGGCCGTACACCGGCACCTCAAAGTCCAATCCCGCCGACCACTCCCGCGTCCACCCATCCACCCCGTATCGCCTCCCCCCGATGAGCACGGACAGAGAAAGCGGCAGCCCCGGGCAGGGCACTGGGGTGTGTGGCCCTGACGAAGCCCCACCCGAGACCACCAGGAGACACGGCGCCTCTCCTGCGCCGGCCGGCCAAGACGCCGTGCCTCCCACTTGCGCGGCTCCAGTCGGGGGGACGACCCCAAGCCCGACCAGAACCGCCGGGGCAAAGTTCACCTGACTGCCCGTAATCGACCCAGCACAGCGATAGCCATATGGATGTCGGATGCGGCGCTACATCACCGTTAGCCCTTTACTAGCCATCGGGTTTAGCCATCTGTTAGCCATCTCGACCGGCTAGCATCCCGACACGTCACGTAACACCGACAGCCGTCGCACACGGGTTATGATCGCGAGACGGCTCCCGGCGAGGGCAGGTGACATGCGTTCCCCACAGCATCAGGAGTGGCGTCCGGACCTACTTCGCCGCGCCCGCGAGACACACGGCCTCACCCTGGAAGAGGCCGCCGAGAAGATACGCGCACTCGACACCCAGGGATTCCGCCCGCCGAATGCAACATTTCAGATGATTGGCCGGCATGAACGCGGTGAAGTTTCCCCCGGCCGCCGCTATCAGCGCGCCTACAGCATGATCTACCAGGCATCAGCCAGCGAACTCGGCTTCCCCCCGAGCGGCCTCAACCCGCTGGATCGTCCCGCCCGCAGTCGCGCCAAGCTCTGGTCTCAACCGCTGCATCAGTCCGCCGGATGGACACGCCGCAGCAGCGCCGAACTCGAAGCGCTCGCCGCCGCCGCGCTGTCGACTGACGCCCCCGACACCATCAGCGCGGCACGACTGGCCCACGAGTGGCTCCTCACCCCGCCACCACAAATCGCCGAGCTGACAGCGGGCCGCCGGATCGGTGTCGGTCTAGCACGGCAGGTCGAAGGACGAGTCGCTCAACTCCGCCGACTCGACGACTACGTCGGTGGCCCCGACCTCATCGATCTGGTCACCAGCGAGCTGACCGCGACCACGACCCTGCTCCGCGAAGGCACCTACAGCGAAACCATCGCCCGCACCCTGCTGGGCGCTGTCGGGGAACTCGGACAACTCGCCGGGTGGGTCGCCGCCGACGCAGGCCGGCACGAATCCGCCACCCGCTTCATCATCACCGGACTCCGCGCCGCCCACGCCGCCGCAGACACCCCACTCGCGGCCAACCTCATCTCGACCCTCAGCTACCAACTCGCGAACGCAGGCGATCCCGCCGAAGCCGTTCTCCTCGCCCAGACGGCATGCACAGGAGCCGCAACGACGGCCACACCCGCCACCCGCGCACTCCTCATCGACCGCCTTGCCTGGGCACACGCCCGTGCAGGCGACACCACCGCATGCGAACGCAGCCTCGCCGACGTCGAGACCCACTACGACCAGCACACAGACACCGACGACGACCCCGAATGGATCTACTGGATGAACCAACGGGAGATCGACGTCATGGCCGGCCGATGCTGGACCGAACTCAACCAACCCGACCGCGCCGAACCCCGACTCCTCCAAGGACTCGCCGGCTACCAACCCATCCACGCCCGCGAAGTCGCCCTCTACGAAAGCTGGCTCGCCGAATCCTACATCCAAACCGGCGACATCACCGAAGCTGCCCGCCGCACCACCCACGTCGTCGAACTCGACGCGAAGATCAGCTCAACCCGGACAGCCGATCGCATCCAGGTACTCCGCGCCCGACTCACCCCGTACGCCGACCAGCAGGTCGTCCAAGATCTCAACGACCTCTGCACCAGCTACGGCTACGGCTACGGCACGACCCCATAGCCCCCTAGACGCGATCCACGAAGATCGTCGCTAATGTTCTTTTCGTCTTCAAGGCCGCCCCTACGGGGCGGCAACCCCCACGCTGACCGGCGGGGAGATCGAGGCCGAGGCGCCGCACGCGCCACGCCGAACAGGACCCCGGCCGACCCGACCGCGCACGGCGGGGCCCCGCCTCCCTCCGGTCGGCACCCCACCGGCGCGTCGGACCGGCCGCCCGTTCGGCGCGTCGGAGCGTCGCGATATTGATCAATTCTTCATCTTCTTGGCAGACGGAAATGTCGCCGCCCGGCATGCAGGAAATCCTTACGCACCTCGCGGTACTCCGCGCGATACTTTTCGATATCCTCGATTGGCAGTTCTTCGGCTCTCGCGCGAAGGAAATCAACTAGTCTGCTACCTGCGCGCTCCAGTTTGCCAGTTGCAAGTATCTGAACTTTTGTCGAATGCGTTAAGATTGCGTCGCGCTGGGCGAGATGACCTTCTAGCGCAGTCTTCATTTGCAGCAAGTTTGATTGATCAACAGCCTTGCCGCTGGATACAGCGAGCATCTCGCGACTAAAATCGACTATCAAACCACTCATCGAGTCCGCAAGAATAACCATCTCTATATAGTTGTCCAGGGAGCGCGCTCTCCACTCTCGTTTCCATTGGTGGCGACCGTTAGCCACAGTGATGATTACACCTGCAAGACCAAGTCCGCCTACAGTAAATGTTGCGTATGCTGGTAGATTCGACATTCTGTCCCCCCAGGGTTGATTGGGATATAGTAGCGCCGCTTCGTTTCGTGTCTGCCCTTGCCCTCCCTTCGGCCGAAGGGAACAGCTACGGCCACGCACGCTGGCTCGTGCGTCCGGCACCACCGAGTGCCTCGATAGGGCGACTGGCTGGAGGGCCACCAGCGTCCTCAACAGGGACATGACGCCAACCGCCAACGCGCAGAGATCGGGGTGCGGAGGACTCCGCTGTCACCACGACCAGTGATGACAGCCTGGCCGCAGCTTCAGATGGGCCAACTTTGGTCTGGTGGTGCGCACGTTCCGGCAATTGCTGCCGGTTGTTTTCCCCCTTTCCCGTGGCGCCACATGGTCTAACGGCCTACCTACCGCATCAAGGGCGGCTACGCCGTCGCAAGCGATCACCCTTCGGGCGACCCTTGACACGGCAGGCAGCCCGTCAGGCAAGGCGCAATGGGGAAAGGGAGAAAAAATGGAGGGGCTGACAGGACCGTCCTACTCCTCTTCGTGCTGGGCGCCGCCGGCCGCGTTCATCCCAGGCGAGTAGCGCCCACGCTCAGACGCGCCACGCCCCGGCAGCTGCGTGGACGTCGCACGGCGAACACGCCAACGGCCAGTGATCCACCTCGGGTCACTGGCCGTTGTTCGTGCTGGGGTCGGGGGTTACACGGTCAGCAGTGACGCCACCAGACCCGCGCCCACCGGATCGGCCGTGTCCGTGCCGTCCCGGGCCACCAGCAGTCGTACCCCCGCGCAGCGCAGCATCTCCAACGCCGCCAGCCTGCCGGGTTCGGTGTTCGCCAGCCGATCCATGGTGTCGACCACGACCACGTCATACCGCCCCGAACGGACCAAGCGCAGCGCCGCCCACCACGCCCGCAGGTCCGAGCCGTACTGACGGACCGCACCCCCGGCAGTCCAACCCCGCGCAGCGCACACCTCCCGCTGTTCCACCCCGTCCCCAGGACCGGAGTGCCGGGTGAAGCTCAGCGCCCGCACCGTCCCCGCCATCACTGGCCCCCGTCCCGACGGTGCCGACCAGGACCACCCGGGAACCCCGAGACCTGCGCCCGGTACCACAGGCTCGCCAGAGTGCCCGCCACGGTCAGCGAGTCCCACCACTTGCCCGCCACGTCCAACGGCGCGTTGGGGTCCACCGTCACCTGCACACCACCCGGCAGCACCAGCACCGGCCGCAGCACCGCGAACCGATCCGGGTTCTTCGGGAGCTGGATCTCCGCATCCTCCGCCGGATGCGCCTGCAACACGAGGTTCAGTCGGGACCGGCTATCACCGATCGTCCCATCTGGCATCATGGCCATGGGTTCCACTCCTGTTCACGCAGGATTTGGGATCAAGGCCCGGGGATTGGTGTTACCAGCACCACCCCGGGCCGCCCTATTCAATTACCCTTACCAACACCCATAATACCCGTTCACACGGTGAAGCGCAGCCATTCCAAGAAAGCCGAACAGCGGATTACCGGCACGTTCACGGCCATTCACCCGGCGGATTTCGGAGGCGGTTGATATTGATCGCCGCCGGTTCCTGCCCGCAGCACCGTTAGGCGCTGCCGGCATTCAGTACGTTTGGCATCGATGGGGTTTGCGGAGTCGTGGTACGTCACGCCGTGGTAATGGCCGACGACGGCCTCGGAGAGCGCGTAGCGCAACCCGTGGGTTTCCAGGGCAAGGGAGGCGGGGCCGAGCGTGTCAGCGAAGCCCGCGAACCGGTCGTCCGCGCTGAGGACCAAACCGGCCGACAGACCGATGATGTCGGCAACCCGGCGGAAGACCGGGGTGTTGGCGATGAGGGTGCACGCCGGATGGCAACGCCGCTTGTGCACCCCGGGAAACGACCGCGCCGGTGGCAGCCCGACACTCGCCCACAACTCGTGACGGCGTCCCGCCCAGATGTCGAGACTGGCCCCCGGCCCCTGGTGCTGCTCGAGCCACTGGAACCGGGCCTGGACTGCCCACAGGTCCGGTTCCGCGGCCAGGTCGGCGAGCATGACGCCCAGGCAGTCAGGCTGGGTGAAGGTCACATCGCAGTCCAGGAACCACAGGTGCGACGCGTCCCCGTGGGCCAGCGCGAAGGCACGCAGGACATCGCCGTGGCTATTGACCGCAGACTCAGCCGCCGGCCACGGCGAGAGCTCCCACGCCACAGCGAGATCCCGCACCGCGACCCGGAGATCAGCAAGTCCTTCGTCGGTGGAGTGGTTGTCGACAACCGTGATCCGCAGCTCCCCACCCTTGATACGGCTACTATGTGTCGCAATCAGGGTGCGCAGCGCAAGCTCGGTGAACTCGGAACTGTTGTGGTTGACGATGCAGGCTTCTACGAGCGTTGCTGTCATGACCTCGTTCCCGCTATCCGTATGCGCCACCGACTGGCACC
>NZ_CASGGV010000057.1:0-9757 GCF_949319125.1 Frankia sp. Hr75.2
GCACAACACGGCCGGTGAGTCCATTCCGAGCTGGCTGGTCATGGACTCCCGCCACCGCGGTCGTTATCTGTTCGCGTTCCGTCCCAACACCCCCGAAGAGTGGATCACCAGCGGCTACATGAAGAAGGCCGACACGGTGGAGGAACTGGCGCGGGCGTGCGGCATAGACCCGGCCGGGCTGGCCGCCACGGTCGAGCGGTTCAACGGGTTCGCGAAGCAGGGCACCGACCCCGACTTCCACCGCGGCGAAGGGGCTCACGAGCGGTACCAGGGCGACTACGGCAACCAGCCGAACGCCTCGCTCGCGCCCGTCGAGAAGGCGCCCTTCTACGCGGTCGAGCTCTACCCGGGTGACGTGGGGACGAGCGGCGGGCTGCTCTGTGACGAGTTCGCCCGTGTGCTCGACACCAACCATGATCCGATCCCGGGTCTGTACGCCGCCGGGAACTGCAGCGCGTCGGTGATGGGACGCACCTATCTGGGGGCGGGCGCCAGCATCGGGAACAGCTGCGTCTTCTCCTACATCGGTATGAAGCACGCCGCGCACGTCGTCTCCGGCGACCCGGTGGCCAGGTGACCGAAGAGGGGAGTGGGCGGCCCAGACGGCCGTTGGTCCGGGTCGAGCCCATCGGCGCGGATCTCACGCCCGAGCCCGGCGAGACGATCATCGAGGCGGCCTGGCGACTCGGGTACCACTGGCCCACGGTGTGCCACGGCCAGGCCACGTGCACGGTATGCCACTTCGAGGTGCTCAGCGGAGCTGAGCACCTGACACCCGCCGACGGCGAGGAAACCGACGCCCTCGAAAACCGACTTCCCGGTGCGCGACGTCGTGATCTCACCCATCTTCGGCTGGCCTGCCGGGCATGTGCCACCGGCGACGTCGCCGTGCGCAAGAAGGGCGTTCGGCGACTGGCCGAAAAGGAGTCCTGACACGCGTCCGCAAGGGCCCCGACGCCGCGTGACCGCGGCGCCCGGTCGGTGCCATCGCGGAACGGCTGGAACGGCGAGATCCGGCCGCTCGCTCGGTCGGCATTGGCGGAGAGCTGGCCGCCGAAACGAACAAGGACTTGACCGAATGTGCAAAGACGGCCGCAGGCAACACGCTGATGATGGTTCATGACGGCAGCGCGAAGAAACCAGGAAAGTAGGGGAAATGGCAGCGCCAGAGTTGATCATTGACGCGGACAGTCACATCACCGAGCCGCCGGACGTGTGGACCGCTCGGGTGCCGGCGAAGTATCGCGAGGACGTTCCACACGTGGTGCGGCAGGGCACGGCGGACACCTGGGTGCTCCACGGGGAGCGGCTGGCGCCGGTCGGCGTGACGGCTCCGGCGGGATGGCCGACGTTCCCGCCCGAGTACCCGCAGACCTACGAGGACTGCCACCCGGGCGCGTATCAGGCGGATGCCCGCCTGAAGTACATGGACGAGGCGGGTATCTGGGCCCAGGTGCTCTACCCGAACGTGGGCGGGTTCGGCAGCGAGAACTTCCTGAAGCTGAAGGACGACACGCTCAAGCTGCTGTGTGTGTCGGCCTACAACGACTTCCTCGTCGAGTGGTCCTCGGCCGACCTGCGCCGGCTGCTGCCGGTGATCGCCACACCGTTCTGGGACATCGACGAGACCGTACGGGAGATCGAGCGGTGCGCCCCGTTGGGCGCGCGGGGAATCCTGTTCACCGGCGAGCCGCAACGCTACGGGCTGCCCGTGCTCGGATCGCCGCACTGGAATCCGTTGTGGGAGGTCGCCCGTGCGGCCGACCTGCCGATCCACTTCCACATCGGCAGCGCCGGAGACACCCTGGAGCTGTCCACCCCGGAGCGCTACGCCCAGCACGGCGTGGAAGGGGCGCAGGCCTACTGCGCGGTGAGCCTGTTCATGAAGAACGGTGTCCAGTGCTCGGATCTGATCACGTCGGGCGTGCTGTCCCGCTATCCCGAGCTGAAGTTCGTCTCCGTGGAGAGCGGTATCGGCTGGCTTCCGTTCATGCTCGAGGCCACCGACTACAGCTGGCTCGGCGCGTTCCGTCCGGGCCGGGAGCGCCAGTCGGGAGACGTGCTGCCGTCGGATCTGTTCCGCCAGAGCGTTTTCGTCACCTACTGGTTCGAGTCGGTAGCCCCGAAGCACTTCCTCGATCTGATGCCGATCGACAACATCCTCTTCGAGACCGATTTCCCGCACACCACCTGCCTGTTCCAGAACATCCAGGAGACCATCACGTCCGGCCTCGGGCACGTCGACGGGGGAGCGCGCCGGAAGATTCTCTGGGAGAACGCGACAAAGCTGTACCGGATCGAGGAGCCGTCGGCATCGTGGCGGGCCACCGCCGGGACGAGCTGATGACCAAGGACGGCCCATGACAAAGGACGGCCCGTGACACCGGACGGCCGTGCGATGCTGCGGCTCGAGGTCCGCAACGCCCGGACCCCGGTCGAGAACAAGCCGCCGTGGATGCGCACCCGGATGCGCGTCGGTCCCGCCTACACCGAGGTGATGGCCGTGGTCCGCGAGTCCGGGCTGCACACGGTGTGCGAGGAGGCCGCCTGCCCGAACATCTTCGAGTGCTGGGAGGATCGGGAGGCGACCTTCCTGATCGGCGGGGACGTCTGCACGCGGCGCTGCGACTTCTGCCAGATCGACTCCGGCAGGCCCGCTCCGCTCGACCGGGACGAGCCTCGCCGGGTGGCCGAATCCGTCGCCAGCCTGGGACTGCACTACGCCACCGTCACCGGGGTGGCACGGGACGACCTGGCCGACGGAGGGGCCTGGCTGTACGCCGAGACCGTGCGCCAGATCCATGCGCGTTCCTCCGGAACCGGCGTCGAGCTGTTGATCCCGGACTTCCGTGGTGACCCGGCCCTGCTGGCCGAGGTGTTCGGTGCCGGCCCGGAGGTGCTTGCCCACAATGTCGAGACGGTGCCCCGGATCTTCCGCGGCATCCGGCCGGGCTTCCGCTACGAGCGCTCGCTTGAGGTGATCAACCGTGCCCACGGGGAAGGGATCGTCACGAAGTCGAACCTGATCCTCGGTCTGGGTGAGACCGTCGACGAGGTCGACGCCGTGCTGGCGGACCTGCGGGCAGCTGGTTGTGATCTGGTGACGGTGACCCAGTACCTGCGGCCCGGCCCGCGCCACCATCCGGTGGAACGCTGGGTGGAGCCGGAGGAGTTCGAACGGTGGTCCGCCCGGGCCGCCGAGCTCGGCTTCGCCGGGGCGATGGCGGGGCCGCTGGTCCGCTCCTCCTACCGCGCGGGCCGGCTGTATCGCCAGGCAGTGGCGCTCCGCGGTGAACGCCGGTGAGCGCCGGTCGACCTCTCATCTATGGTCGGGTCCTCTCGACCCGTGGGCGCGCCGGCCAATCGTGGGGCGCACCGGGATGGTCGTCCGGTTGTGCACACACCCGGTCCACACACCGCTGCCGTAGGCGACGTCCTCGGTGAGACGGCCGAGCACGAACCGCACCGGGTCCATCGACCCGCGCCGGCCCGCCCACTCCGCCAGGGCCGGGCCGACGACCAGTGATGCCACCGCCGCCCGACGTCCCCAGCGCCGGCGGCCGCCACCCGCGGCGCCGGCCGCGAGCAGCGGCAGGGCGTACTGGGTGCCGTACCGGCCGACGCCGAGCCAGGTCCGGCCGACGGCACCTGCCGTCGCGCGCGCCACCTCCCGGACGGGCAGGTCTGACCGGCGCAGCGTCCGCACGGTGCGCAGTACCGAACAGGTGTACGCGGCGGCGGCCAGCACGGGCCGACGGGCGAGCAGCGCGGCGACCGTCAGCGCCGGCCCCGGGAACAGGACGAGCGGGGGCAGCGATCCCGGGTGGCGCAGCGCCAGCGGCGCGGCGGACGTGCCGTACCGGAACCTCCGGCCGAGCAGCCCGGCCCAGGTCTCCGGTTCCAGGTGCCGGACCTCGACGGTCGGGTCGTACCGGATGCGCCAGCCCGCCTTGTCCAGCCGCCACACCAGGTCGACGTCCTCGCCCGCGACCGACAGCGTGGTGTCGAACGCCCCGCCGGCGGCCGGACCGCCGCCGGCGATCTCGGCCAGCGCCGCGCGGCGGACCAGGATCGCGGCGGTCGGGACGTAGGCCACCCGGGTGTTCGACCCGACCCGGGCCGGCGTGCCGCCGAGGTCGAGGCTGCGTGTGGTGCCGGCGTACCGGCCGGCCCAGCCGCCCGGCGCGCCGGGAACGGGGACCGTGCGCGGGGCCACGGCGCCGACCAGCGGGTCGGCGAAGTGCGCGGCCAGCGCGCCGATCCAGCCCGTCGGCGGCACGCAGTCGCTGTCCACGAAGGCGACGAGCTCGCCGGCGGTCGCCGCCAGCCCGGTGTTGCGGGCCGCCGCCGGCCCGCCGTTGACGGGGCGCCTGATCACCTTCGCGCCGAACCGGTCGGCGAGCTCGATGATCGCTCCGGGCTCGCGCGAGCCGTCGTCGACCAGGACGACCGGGTGGCGGTCGCCCACCGCGGCGAGGCACCGGGCCAGCTTGTCGACGCGGTCGTGGACCGGGATCACGACGGTGACGTCCGGGTCGTGCCGCGGCGTGGGCGGCCTGGGATGTGCCAGGCCGGCGTCGGTGAGCCGGCGGGCCAGGGCGCCTGCCCGCGGGGACACCACCGGGCCGGTCGCGAGCTCCTGCCAGGCGGCCTGGCCGGCCGCGGTCAGCCGGATCACCCTGGCCGGCGAGCCGCCGAGCCAGCTGTCGGCGCTCAGCCGCCGTGCCGACGTGTCGAGAACGACCCGGAAGCCGGCCGGCAGCGGAGCCACGGGCGTGGTCACAGCGCGAGGCCTCCGTCGACCGGTACGACGGCACCGGTCATCCCGCTGCTGGCCGGTCCGGCGAGGAAGGCGAGGACCTCCGCGACCTCCGCCGGGGCGAGCAGCCGTCGGAGCGGTTGCTGCGCGGCGAACTCCGGCGCCCCGCTGAGGCCGTACAGGCGGGCGCTCTCGGCCAGAATCGGTGTGTCGGTGGAGCCCGGACTGACCGCGTTCGCGGTGACACCGGTGTCTCCCAGCTCGGCTGCCAGGGCCCGGACCAGCCCGGTGACGCCGGCCTTCGCCGCGCAGTAGGCGGCCAGCATCGGCAGCCCGCGGGTCGCCGCGGCCGACGCCACCGCCAGGAAACGGCCGTGCCGCGGCGGTGGCCGCCGCAGCATCGCGGGCACGGCCGCCCGAGCCAGGTTCAGGACACCGCCGAGGTTCACGTCCAGCACGGCCTGTTCCTGCTCCGCCGGGACCTCCCACAGCGGCACGCCGCCGGCGATCACCCCGGCGGCCGCGACGGCGGCGTCCAGGCCACCCCACCGGGCCTCGGCCTCGGCGACGGCGGCCTGGAGCGCGGCGGCGTCCCGGACGTCGGCGATGAACGGGTGGACCCGGTCCGCCGCCTCGACCCGCCAGTTCGCCTCCGCCACCACCTCCCCGAGCTCGGCCTCGGTGCCCATCGGGTAGGCGAGCGCGGGATCGTCCTTCCCGCGGTCGACCGCGAGCACCTCCCAGCCCTGCTGCGCCAGCGCCAGCACGGTGGCCGCGCCTATCCCGCGCGCCGCCCCGGTGACCACGGCGACGGGGCGGTCGGCGGTCACGCCGCCCGCCAGCTGTCCACGGCTCGTACCTCAGTTCCTCGCATGTCAGAGCCTCAGCCCGGCCAGCGGGCTCTCCTCACACGCGCGGTCGGGTGGGCGCGCGCCGATCGTCACCGGGACCGGGCCCGACCGGCGGGACGCCGGGCGGGAGTGGTCCAGCGACGGCTTCGGCACCAGCTCGAGGTCCACCGCGGTCAGCGCGGCCGCGCCGTGGCCCTTCACGCATTCCGGGTCGGGGCCGTCCAGCGGCAGGCCGGTGAAGAACTTCGCCGCCATGCACCCGCCCCGGCAGGCGTCGAACGCCGAGCACGACGTGCAGGCCCCGCCGGTCTGCGGCTGGCGCAGGTCGGCGAACAGCTCCGAGGTCCGCCAGACCCCGGTGAACCCGCCCTCGCCGCGGACGTTGCCGGCGCGGAAGCTGTCGTGGATGGCGAACGGGCAGGCGTAGACGTCACCGACCGGGTCGATGAGGCACACCACCCGCCCGGCGCCGCACAGGTTGAGCCCGGGCAGCGCGTCGCCGTAGGCGGCCAGGTGGAAGAACGAATCCCCGGTGAGGACCCGCTCGCCGTGCGCCACCAGCCAGTCGTAGAGCTCCCGCTGCTGGGCGGCCGTCGGGTGCAGCTCGTCCCAGACGTCGGCGCCCCGGCCGGACGGCCGCAGCCGGGTCAGCCGCAGCTGCGCGCCGAACCGGTCGGCGATCGCCTTGAACTCGTCGAGCTGGCCGGCGTTGTGCCGGGTCACCACGACCGACAGTTTGAACCCGCGGAACCCGGCGGCGGCCAGGT
Source organism: Frankia sp. Hr75.2 (assembly GCF_949319125.1). Classification (NCBI taxonomy): domain Bacteria; kingdom Bacillati; phylum Actinomycetota; class Actinomycetes; order Frankiales; family Frankiaceae; genus Frankia; species Frankia sp. Hr75.2. The sequence continues at coordinate 6,378 of NZ_CASGGV010000057.1, forward strand.
TTGCCATGGCGCGCATCGCCGTCTGGTACGAGCCGGGCCCGCGCACCGCGTCGTTGACGGCCTCGGTCGCGCCGTCGAGCGAGATCTGCACGTCGACGTAGTCGCTGGCGGCCAGCCGCGCCGCCACCTCGGGGGTGATCATGACTCCGTTGGTGGAGAACTTGACCCCCACGTGGTGGGCGGTGGCGTAGTCGACGAGCTCCCAGAAGTCCGACCGGACGGTCGGCTCGCCGCCACCGATGTTGACGTAGAACACCTGCATCCGCTCGAGCTCGTCGATCACGGCCTTGCACTCGGCGGTGGACAGCTCGCGTGGGTCACGCCGGCCCGAGCTGGACAGGCAGTGCACGCAGGCCAGGTTGCAGGCGTAGGTCAGCTCCCAGGTCAGGCAGATCGGCGCGTCCAGGCCGTACTGGAACTGCTCGACCAGTGGCAGCGGTGTGCTCACGACGGTTTCCTCTCCCGGATCATCTCCGACGCGGCCAACGTGGCCAGAGCGGCGCGGTACGCGGGCAGCTCGGCCGCCGACACGCCCGCGTCGGCGCAGGCCGCGCGGGCTGTCGGGAAGTCGGCCAGTACCTGCACGACCTTCAGCAGCTCGGGGCTCTTCAGGAACGACAGGCGCCGGGTACCGAAGTGGTACAGCAGCGCGCCGAAGCGCTCGGGGCGGATCGACACCTGCGCCGGCACGTACCAGGCGGCGTCAAGGTCGAACGGCGACGGCCGAGCGGCGGGATCAGTAGACACCGCACATGCCGTCGATCGACACCTCCTCGACCAGCAGCTCGTCCGCCACCAACGGCTCCGGAACCTCTGCCGTGACCTCGTCGTTCGCCTGGGTCTGGGTGTCCGTCATCGAGCTGCTCCTTCGGCTGGTCATGTGGGCACCGTGATTTAGGCACCGTGTGACGAATATCGGGCACAATAACGTCACCTAGTGCCACAAACAAGCCCCGACCGCCGTGGCCGGCCCCGCGGGACGAGCGCCCGCAAGTACTTCGACGCGAAGTCGCAGGTGCTGTGGAACGAGTTCGACAACGAGGTCACCACGATCCGCACCAATCTCCAGCAGACCTCCGGCGACCTGCCCGTGATGGACGCGGTCCGTCACGCGGTCATCGCAGCCAACTACTACCGGGCCGAGGACGTGCCTGAGCTGCGCATGCGCATGCATCTGATCAGCACGGTGCCCGAACTCGTCGCCAGCGCCACGGTGCACTACGACGCCTGGGAGCGCGCGATCACCGAGTTCGTCGCCCGCCGCACCGATCAGCCGGCCGACTCGCTCTACCCGCTCGCCGTCGGCCGGGCCACCCTCGCCGTCTGCCGTGCCGCCTACGAACGCTGGTCCATCCACGCGGACGCCGATCTCACCCTCTACCTCGACGCCGCGCTACGCGCCCTCGCCGCTGGCTTCCGCGACGACATCCTCACCGCCGAGCCGCAGGGCGGCGGACACGGCGGAGATGAACCAGGTGCCCGGGTCTGAGCCAGCCGACGCGATTCTCAGCGTGGTGCTGGAGCTGCTCGAGTCCGGTGGCCACGACGCCGTCCAGACGCGCGAGGTGGCGCGCCGTGCCCGCGTCTCGCCGCTGACGATCTACAAACTGTTCCCCGGCGCGACGAGCTCAAGGGCCGGGGCATCCGGGTCAACGCCATCACTCCCGGCCCCCGCGACACCCCCGGCATCACCGGCCTGGCCGCCGACGAGGAGCAGGCCCACCAACTGAAGGGCTCCCTGGCCAGCGAGGTGCCGTTGGGTCGCATGGGTCGCCCGGACGAGGTCGCGAACGCCGTGCTGTTCCTCGCCTCCCCGGCAAGCAGCTTCACCACCGGCAGCAACCTCCACGTCGACGGCGGGGTCAACCAGATCTGAGCACCAAACCGCCATGACGGTCCGGGCCCGGGATCGCGGGTGCTGCGGCCCGTCCTTGTCGTCGTGTCCGGCGGCCGGCCGCCCGGGCCCGTTCCATGGCCACTGCCTGGAGCGGGCCCGCCCGGTCGTGCCGGGTTCACGCCGCGAGCCGGGTCAGACGCGGTAGAGCTTGACCGCGTTGCCGCCCATGACCTTCCGCTGCGTCTCGGGACGCAGCGAGGCGATCGTCTCACCGACCATTCCGAGGGGGTCCGGGTGCAGGCAGGTCGGGTGCGGGAAGTCGGTCTCGAACATGATGTTGTCCTCGCCGACGGTGTCGATGAGGTGCTGGAGGTCGCCGCGGCCCTTCTCGAACCAGAAGGTCGCGTACCAGTTCGACGCGAAGTACTCCGACGGCCGCTTCTGCAGCTTGTGGAAGTACTCCGGCGCGTTCTCCTCGAGCTCGTAGTCCATCGCCTCGAGCATGAACGGCACCCAGCCGATGCCGCTTTCGACCGAGACCATCTTCAGGTCGGGGTGACGGTCGAACATCCCGGAGTAGGCGCTGTTGAGCAGTACCCGGGAGTTGTTCTGGAACAGCGACGCGCCGCCGATCGCCGGCTTCACGTAGTCGTCCTGGCTCGGCCAGTAGGTCGTGCCGAAGTAGGACAGCGCGGTCTGGCTGGCCCCGATGTGGAAGTGCACGGGGAGCTGGTTCCCGGCGCAGACCTCCCAGAACGGGTCCCAGGCGGGGTCGCCCAGGTCGGGTGAGCCGGAGTCCTGCGGGTCGGCGGTCATGTTGACCCCGCGGTAGCCCAGGGCGGCGCAGCGCTCGGCCTCCTGGACGCAGGCCTGGATGTCCCACGCGGGCATGATCGGCATCGGGAGCAGCCGGTTGCCCGACTCCGCCTGGACCTCCGCCATCGCGTCGTTGTAGAGCTCGACGCAGAGCCGGAGAACGATCGGGTCCTGGACCGAGTTCCGCAGGTTCTGGCCGCCGATGCCGATCGCGTTGGGGTAGAGGACCTGCGTGTGGATGCCGAGCTCATCCATCAGGCGCAGGCGCTCCTTCGGATCCCACGCCGCGGGGTGCACGTCGTTGATGCCCCAGGACCCGCCCTGGGAGTCCCGGAACGGGTGCTTCTTCCCGTGGTGGTCGACGGTGCCGCCGGAGCCTGCCTTGCCGAACGCCTTGCCCTCGACGATCCACATGTCGACGCCGTCGATCCGCTCGACGTGGGGGACCCGGTCCTCGTAGCCTTTCGGCGCCCGTTCGGTGAACAGGTCGTGGCGCTCGGTCATGTGCGCGTCGGCGTCGACCACTCGAATTCCGTCAGCCAGCTTGACCACTCGGGTCTCCTCGCGTCGTTTCGGCTGCGCCGGTTCGGCACATACCCGCGTGTACGTTCACGGCCTCTCCGGGAGCTGAGCGACCTCGGTGACGACGGGACCGTGCCTTCGACGCGCCCACGGCGGTCACGCGTCGCACTCCCCGGACTGATCCGCCGCGTGGAGAGCAGGCTAG
>NZ_CASGGV010000058.1:0-9376 GCF_949319125.1 Frankia sp. Hr75.2
GATTGGCTCCCCCTTTCTCGTGGCGCCACATGCCTAACGGCCTACCTACCGCATCAAGGACGGCTACGCTGTCACAAGCGATCACCTTTCGGGTGCCCCTTGACACGGCAGGCAGCTCGTTAGGCAAGTCCTCGTCGTCACCGGCGTCCGTCCCGACACCCGCCTCGCCACCCAGGCCGGCGCCACCCTCGCCCCCCGCGACGCGATCGTCGTCAACCAGCGCATAGAAACCGGTCTGCCCGACATCGACGCCGTCGGCGACTGCGCCCTCACCCACCACCGCCTCCTCGGCACCACCTCAACCCGGTCGAGGGAGTCTGGTCGCACCTGACACGATCCCTGGCGAACCTCACGAAACGCACTATCGATCAGCTCGCCGTGCTGGTCATCCGTCCCCTACGACGGACCCAGTACCGCCCGAACCTGCTCGCAGGGTTCATCGCCAGAACCGGACTCGATTTCCGACCTCCCTAACCCCGGCTTTTAAGCTCTCTACTGGCGAATCGCCAGCACGATCACCTCCGGTGGGAACCGGAACCCGGCGAACCCCGAGACCGGAGCCGGCGGACCGCCAGCACGCCGTTGTACCACCTGATCGTGACGCCAGGCGCCCCGACCGCCGGACCTTGCCCGTGTAGCAGCCCCCGCGAGCTTGGTGTCGGCAGCGGTTCGATCAAGAAGTAGGTGTGGTTGCGGTCGGGCGGGACATCCATTCAAGATCGCTTATCTTGACGTGGAGTTTCGCGGCGATCTGGTCGGAGGGGATTCCGGCGGCCAGGGATGCGCGGATCGCCTCGCCGCGCAGGTTGCGCAGGGCGAGTCGACGGGGGTGGGGCGTCCACATCAGTTCGTCGGCCAGCGACGCCCTGTCGAGGGGATCGGGCGTGTTCTCGACCTGCTCGTAGGACATCACGGCCATATGGTTACCGGTTATCGGACTTGAGGCAACAGGATGATGACATCTTTCTGCTCTGATCGGAGAGGTGTGAGTGTGTGGGCACCGCGTACGCGAGAGGCGGTGAGCGGAGCGCATTGCGCGTCGGTCAGCCGCGAGGGCTCTGGCCTCGTCCCTGATGGTGATTGAGAATGCCCGGGTGCCCCCGAGCCGGGCGGATCATCAGCCTGTTCCTTCGGTGTGGTGCCGCGACCGGACCCCAGGCGGGAGCGGCGCATACGCCTGGTCGTCGCGTAGTCTGCGAATCACTCCCGTGGGACGGGATCGTCGATATTCGCGGAGGCGACGGCGACGGTGAAGGACCCCGCGACAGGCCGCTGCCCACGTCGTCTCCTGATCGAATTGGCCGCGGTGCAACGCGCCCAGCCGGGCGGCCACGTCCTGTCCCGGATCGTGTTCGACGGGACCGTCGCCGAGCTTCATCTGCGTGGGCCGGACGGGGCACAGCGCGCCCGAGTACCGCTGACCGCGGACCGGACGGCCTGCCACGTCCTTCTCGGTGGATCCCGCTACCTGGCCGCACCGCCGGCCCGTCCTCGCAGACCGCTGCCAGTCGAGGAGACAGCGCGCGGACGGTTGTACTACGCCGATCTTCTCCATGATCTTGGATTGCGTGCCGACGGTCTGTCTTCCCACGGTCATCTTCTGCGTTACTCCCAGATCAGTTTCGATGGTGCCGTGGCCGATGTGGTTGTCGTCAACATCGAGAACCCTCATGGCAGGTACCGGTCGATCTTCGATGTCACGCACAGCTCCGGCCCGCCGATCAACGTCCCGTACGCCATCGCCGCGTGGATCTCTGATGGCCACGGCACCCCCGGACCCGATGGTGTCCTCGAACGCGTCGTCTTGGCCCAGCGACATCCCACCTGACCTCCACACCAGCCCAGATCGCCTCCTGATGCTGGCGGCCAGAGGCACGTCATCTGAAGCGGACCGGGAAGTGTTCGATGCCACGCAGGACGAGGTTCCTGCGGTAGGCGAGGTCGTCCGTGAGTAGTGTCATCGTGGTTCTGCGCCGGATCAGCTCGTGGAGCACGAGCTCCATCTCCAGCCGGGCCAGGGGCGCGCCGAGGCAGTAGTGGATGCCTAGGCTGAAGGTGAGATGACGCTTCGCGGGTGGCTGGCCCGCATACCGGGTGATGTCGAATCGCTCGGCGTCGGGGAACGCCTCCGGGTCGCGGTTGCCCGAGCCGAAGAGCAGGGCGACGCCGTCGCCGGCGCTGAAGGTGTGCCCGGCGAGCTCGGTTTGTTGGTGGGCGAGGCGGGTGGTCATGTGGACCGGCGAGTCGTAACGCAGCATTTCCTCGATGGCGGGGCCAGCAAGCTCCGGGTTGGTGCGGAGCAGGGCGTACTGGTCAGGGTTGCGGATCAGCGCCAGGATGCCGTTGCCGACCAGGTTCACGCTCGTCTCGTGCCCGGCGACCAGCAGCGTGACGCAGGTCGCCAGCATCTCGTCCTCGGTCAGGGCGTCGCCCTGCTCCTCGACGGCGGCGAGCTCGCTAATCAGGTCATCGGCGGGGTGGGCGCGACGCAGGGCGATGAGACCGCGGAAGTAGGCCACGAACTCACGGGCGGCGTCGGTGCGTGCCTCCCGTTCCTCGGGCGAGAGCAGCGGGTCGGGGTCGAACCCGCGGGCCAGCGCCCGCGACCAGCGCTGGAGGTCCGGGTGGTCCTCGGCCGGCGCGCCGAGCAGCTCGGCGATGATGGTCAGCGGTAGCGGGTAGGCCAGCGCGGTGATCACGTCGACCTCGCGGGCCTGGATGATCGCGTCGAACAGCTCCCTGACGAGCTGCTCGACGCGGGGCCGCAGGTTGGCCACGGTGCGCGGGGTGAACGCCTTGCCGACCAGGGCACGCAGCCGGGTGTGATCGGGTGGATCCATCCAGAGAAATGACGTCGGCAGGTCGACGTGTTCGACGCCGGGGTGGAACAGTTCCGCCTCGTGGGCGTGACTCCAGCTGTTGTCCTGGAGAATGGTCACACAGTCCTGGTAGCGGGTCACCAGGTGCACGCCCAGCGGGGTGAGAACGAGCGGCGTTGCCTCGCGGGCCGCCGCGTACCGGGGATACGGGTTCGGCCAGTGTTCGGGATCGAACGCGTCGAATGCGGCCTGCGGTGCGGCGGCGGGACGCCCGTCGACCAGATTGTGCGGTTCCCGCGACCGGTCCTGATCTGGCGCCTCGGCGTCCGTTTGGTCGACGCTCATCGTTATCCCTGCTCTCGGTGGAATTCGCTCGCTGGACGTCCCAGGTCTCGGTCCCGGGCTGTTCCCTCGACAGGGCCGCGGGGCGTTCAGGCCCGCAGGCGGACCGGGCAGGTGTCGAGTCCATGGATGGCGACGGTGTCGCGCCAGACCGGTTCGCCGGTCAGCGACAGCCCCGGCGCACGGCGCAGGAGCGTGTCCATGGCGATCTGGGTTTGCAGCCGTCCCAGGTGCGCGCCGAGGCAGTAGTGGATGCCCTCGCTGAGCGAGAGGTGGCGGGGCGCGGGGGAGCGCGCGGCGAACCGGGTGATGTCGAGGCGCTCAGGATCGTCGTAGACCGCCGGATCGCGGTTGGCGGCGGCGATCAGGACGACGATGCCCTCGCCTCGGGCGAACGTGCGCCCCCCGACCTCCCGTTCCTGGAGCGCGACCCGGTGGGTGAACTGCACGGGCGGCTCGTAACGGAGCAGTTCGTCCACGGCGTACGGGGCCAGTTCCGGGTTGGCCAACCACACCTCGATCTGGTCGGGGTTGCGCAACAACGCGACGAGACCCTTGCCGATCAGGTCGGAGACGGTCTCGTAACCGCCGATCAGCAGTCCGACGGAGAGCCCGAGCATCTCGCGTTCACTCAGGAGCGAGTCGCGCTCCTGAGCCACGCACATGTCGCTCAGCAGGTCGTCACGTGGGTCCTTGCGCCGCTGTGCGATCAGGCCGGCGAAGTAGGCCTCGAACTCCCGCATGGCCTCGGGCCGGCGCGCCAGGCTCTCGGGCGACTGCAGGATGTCCGGGTCGGTGCCCCGGACGATCTCCAGTGACCACTGCTTGACCGCGGTGTAGTCCTCCGGCGGGATGCCGAGCATGTCCCCGATGATGGTGAGCGGCAGCGGCCGGGCCAGGGCCTCCATCAGGTCGACCTCGCCGGCCTCGATCGCTGTGTCCAGCAGTTCGTTGACGAGCTTCTCGACCCGTGGCCGGAGGCCTTCGGTGTTGCGTGGGATGAACGAACGCTTGACCAGCCCCCGCATGCGGGTGTGGTCGGGCGGGTCCATCCGCAGCATCGAGCCTGGGACGTCGTCGGGATCCACGCCGGGGCGGAATGGGTTGATGCCGTCCTCGTAGCCGTGGCCCCAGAGCGCGTCGGTGAGAACCGCCGAGCACTCTTCGTAGCGCGTTGCCATCAGGATCTCGGGCGTGATGGGGTACAGGGCGGTGAAGTCGCGAACCAGCGCGTACCGCGGGTAGGGATTGGATCGGTGCACAGGAGCAAAGGCGTCGAACACAACCTGCGGCGCAGCGGACACGTCCACATCCCTCTTCCCGGTGGGAGTTGTCGCGGGAATCATGCCGGCGAAACGCCGCTGATGAAAGCCCCCGGCGACGGCTGCGAGGTGAAGACTTCCTGAACCGATCCGGTCACGACTTCGACGACGTGTCGAGGCTAGTTCATGCGTGCCGCGGCACGCATGAACTGTAAATCGGGCGATAAAGATAATGGATCGAAACGCGCGGGAGCGCTGGGAACACGGGTTAACATGTCTGCCGGGGCCCTGCGAACGCTGGATGATTTCGATGCGACCAGTGGGAGAGTTTGGTTTGTCAACCTACGTGTTGGACCAGGGGCATCCGGGGGAGCGCGCCCGCCTTCAGACAATGGCGCGGGAGTGGGATCCGGGGACCATGCAGGTCGTGAGCGCCCTGGGAATCAGCGCCGGGCATCACTGTCTGGAGGTCGGAGCCGGCGCCGGCTCTATCGCGCAGGCACTCGCCGAGGTCACCGGGCCGCAGGGGCACGTCCTCGCGGTGGACCGGGACGTCCGCTTTCTCGACGAGCTGCCGGCCGGGATCGAGGTCCGGTGCCTGGATGTCATGGTCGACGACCTTCCGCAGGAGGAGTTCGACCTGGTGCACGCGCGGCTGCTGGTCGCCCACCTGCACCCCCATCGGCACGCGCTGCGGCGGCTCGCGGCAGCGGTCGCCCCCGGCGGCTGGCTGCTGGTCGAGGAAGTCGACTGGACCTGCGCCGACCTGGTCGTTCCCACGGCGCCGATCCACACGGCCATGGTCCGTGCGCTGCAGCAGCTCATGGGTGAGCGGGGCGGGTTTGACGCGACCTACGGCCGCCGCCTGCTCGGCGACGTCCTGAGCCTCGGCCTCGCGGACGTGTCCGCCCAGTACCGCGGCGCACAGGCCCGTAGCACCAGCCAGTCGTGGGTGGCCTGGCAGCTCCTCGTGGAGCAGTTCCAGCAGGGCATCCTCCAGGCCGGCCTGATGACACAGCAGGAGGTGGACGAGTGGTGGTCACTCACCCGCGATGAGGGCAACCTCCTTGTCGGTGTGACGATGTTCGCCGTCCAAGCCCGGCGTCCCGACGGAGGAACCTGGCTGCCAGGTCTGGCCGCCGCCCAGGACTGACTGCTGGACGAGCTGCAGTAGCTCGCCGGCTCGGGACCTTGCCGACCTCCGCCCTGTGGGGTGCCAGAAGTCGGCCTGAGCCTGTGACCTGGGGCGATGCGCCGGCGCGGGGCCGGCATGGGGCCGGCCGCATGATGGTCAACTATGTCCGTGCGCCTGCTGTACCTGATCTTCGTTCGGGTCTGTGGCTGGCTGGTTCTACTCGGCCGCTCGTCGGCCGCCAAGGACTTGGAATTGCTGGTGCTACGGCATGAGGTCACGGTGCTGCGCCGTACCCAGCCCAAGCCCCGGTGGGACTGGGCGGACCGGGCGGTCCTCGCCGCCCTGATCCGGCTCCTGCCCAGGGCACTGCGCGCCCACCGGCTGATCACCCCCGACACCGTCCTCCGGTGGCACCGCCGCCTGATCACACGGAAATGGACCCACCCGCAGCGGACCGGACGACCACCGATCAGCCCGGAGATCGCCACGCTGATCAAGCGGCTCGCGACCGAGAACCCGACATGGGGCTACCAGCGGATCCAGGGTGAGCTCCTCAAGCTCGGCCACCGGGTCGGCGCCTCCACGATCCGCCGGGTCCTGAAGACCCTCGGGCTGCTCCCGGCACCGACACGGCAGACCGACACCACATGGCGGCAGTTCCTGCGTACGCAGGCGTCGACGATGCTGGCAGTGGACTTCTTCCACGTGGACTGCGCGGTGACGCTGCGGCGTCTGTACTGCTTCTTCGTCCTGGACGTCGGCTCCCGCACCGTCCACATCCTCGGGGTCACCGCCCACCCGGACGGACCGTGGACCACCCAGCAGATCCGCAACCTCCTCATGGACCTCGGCGACCGGGCCGCCGACTTCCAGTTCCTGATCCGCGACCGGGCCGGCCAGTTCACCGCCTCCTTCGACGCGGTCCTCGCCGACGCCGGCATCACCACAGTCACGATCCCAGCCCGAACTCCTCGGGCGAACGCCTACGCCGAACGGTTCGTCCGCACGGTCCGGACCGAGGTCACCGACCGGATGCTGATCTTCGGCGAACGGCACCTGCGCACCGTCCTGGCCGAGTACGCGGCCTACTACAACGGACAGCGACCCCACCGCGGCCGCGGCCTTCAACCACCACGACCCGACCACCCCATCGCCGACCTGACCAAGGAACGTCAAGCGCCGACCCATCCTCGGCGGTTTGATCAACGAATACGAACGAGCCGCCTAAAAGACCAGGTCAATGCCGGTGTCCGAGTTCTGGCACCCCACAGGCCCTGTCTGGCGGGCAAACGCGCAGGTCACCGCTCGAATCGGGGTTCTGGAGCCCCACAGGCATGGACACGGCTGATCCGGTGGGCGCGGGCTGGTGGCGTCGCTGCTGACCATGTAGCCCCCGGCCCCAGCACAGACAACGGCCAGTGACCCGATGTGGATCACTGGCCGTTGGCGTGCTCGCCGTGCGACGTCCCAGACCAGAGAGGGCGCGGCGAGGCTGACCACGGTGCCAGCTGGCCCCTACGATGAGCGCTGGCAGGGCCGTTCAGCGGCGGCGAACCCGGACGGCTCTGTCAGCCCCTCCATTTTTTCTCCCTTTCCCCATTGCGCCTTGCCTGACGGGCTGCCTGCCGTGTCAAGGGTCGCCCGTAGGGTGATTGCTTGCGACGGCGTAGCCGCCCTTGATGCGGTAGGTAGGCCGTTAGACCATGTGGCGCCAAGGGAAAGGGGGAAAATAACCGGCGGCCACCGTGAAAAGGTTCGTGTTACGGAACTGGCGTGACCTCCGCTGGAACGGTTGCCCTATAGCGGCGCTGATGTCATCCTTCACGGTAGGCGCCGCCCAGGTCCGCACCCTGGGCGGTGCTCTTATACGCGGGGGAAGGCGGCCGTGCGGGTAACCGGTCTAGCCGATCCCGCGCCGCTCCGACGCGCCGAACGGGCGGCCGGTCACTGACTTGCAACGGTGCGCTCATGTGCGGGAGACCGGGGCTTAGCCTCCATGGTCAGGCTACGGGCCAGCCTATCGGCTTCCTTTTTCTCTCCGGCACGGGACTCGACGACTTCCAGTGCGTGGTCAACATCTGACCGTTTCTGACCCACACGCAGCCCCACATCCCGGGGCTTTACGCCAGCGATGACGAGCGCGGCCATACAGATACGCAGGTGCCGCTTCGCCTCGATGCGCAAGGCGTCTGCTTCATCGAGAGACTTCACCGCCTCGTTGAGCAGGCCGTCGTACGGGTGTGGCAACTCAATGTCACGACGTTTCACCATTGCGCCTCCTGAAGAAACAGCGAGCGCGGTCCCGGTCCTTGCCTACACAGCCCCCGCCCGCTCACCGTGTTACTGGGCATGCTGCGCCTGCCAGACACGTGGTCGCCACCGCACCCACCTGCGCAGCGTTCACTCACCAAAGCGCGTCGCCACCGCCCGGCGCCACGCTGTCCGCACAGGTCCGCAGGGTGGGCCGGTAGGAGTCACCCAGTTAGGGAGGATCCGGCCGGACATCCCGCCGCGGAATCCTGAGTCCAGCGGTCTTTCGTCTGGACACGTCGGACATGGCCTTTGACGGGTCTGTTGCATTGCGGGAGGCAAGACATAGATTGCCCTGTCGATCGGGTGATCAGATCGTGAGGGTGAGCTCGGTAAACGCGGCTGTCAGCCGTGCGTGCGGGTCGGCGTCGATCCCGAGTTCGTAGTGGCCGCGGCGGATGTTCTGGACGAATGCATGACCTGCGCTGATCGTCTGGGCGGAGCGCAGCCGTTTCAGTCCGCGCATCGGGCGGATCCGGGCTTTGAGTCTGCTGTGGTCGGATTCGATTCGGTTGTTCTCCCGGGCACCGTCGACGTGGCAGGCCTCGGGGAGCAGCTCGTCGAGGAGCCTTGGGTAGACGGGGGCCTTGTCGGTGGTGACCTCGACGGGCCGGCGCCCGTGGGACAGCGCCTGGGCGAAGAACCGGCGGGCGGCGGCCTGGTCGCGTCGTCCGCTGGCGAGGACGTCAATGACCTGTCCGTGCTGGTCAACCGCTCTGTACAGGTAGGTCCACCGGCCGGCGACCTTGACGTAGGTCTCGTCGACGAACCATCGGTCACCATGACGGTGCCGACACGGCCGGGCGGCGTCCACGAGCAGGGGCGTGAAGCGCTGGACCCACCGGTAGACCGTGACGTGGTCGACCTCGAGGCCGCGTTCGGCCAGCAGCTCCTCGACGTCCCGGTACGACAGCGCGAACCGCAGGTACCACCGCACCGCCAGCACGATCACCTCGGGAGGGAACCGGAACCCGGCGAACTCCGACGTCGGAACCGGTGGATGGACACGACGTCGGCGCATAACTCGATCATGACTGATCGGTCGCCAAGAGGGCGGACTTCGCCAACGCAACAGTGCCACTCTGTGGGAGCCCGGGGGTGCGATCCCCCCGGGCCACCCGACCAAGGTCTGGCAGCTCGCTGCCGCGACCAAGCCGCCGCCGGGGTCGGTCCGGACTGAGTACGGCAACGTGTTCTGGATCTGGCGCTGATCTTGTGATCGAACTGGCCCTGCCTTGATCGACTATTGCTGGCGGGCTGCAACCATCGGGGCGGTTCATAGGTCAATGCGCGTATCGGGGTTCATGGAGCCCCACAAGCCTGACCACCGACGGCTGAGGCAGCAAACCGCGACACCGAACTAAAAGACCCGGGTGGGCCAGCCGAGGAACGGCCGGCCCACCCGGCGACGTCAGTCACCATACTGAGCCGCTTATGCTCCCTCGACCGGCCAATCGTTGCTCACGCAACCGCTGTCAGTTCACCGTCAGACAGACAGACGAGCGGTC
>NZ_CASGGV010000059.1:0-9203 GCF_949319125.1 Frankia sp. Hr75.2
CGCCCCCCCCCCCCACGCCACACGCCGACCGGATCCAGGCTCTGCCCTGTCCGGCGACCCCCGCGAACAACCGGTTCACCCGTGCCGTCCCGGCCGGCTCGACGGTGGCGCCGGTCGCACCGCCCACGGCGGCTCCGCGATCCCCACGCGCGGCGCCGGGCACCTCCGCGGCGCCAGCCATCTCCGTCCCGGAACCGCCGGCGGCGACCGTACCGGCGGTGCGGGGGCGGCCACATCCGGCGAGCCGGGCGGAGCAGCAGCTCGAACGTGCGCTGAGCCGCCAGGCCTGGGCGCGTGGCCGGGCCTGGAACCAGCCGCACCGGTCGGGGCCGCTCTCAGCGCTGATCTACGTCGACCTCGCGTGGTTCGCGCAGCGGGTCGTCGTCGAGGTGGACGGCCCCGAGCACCGTGGGATGGCGCACTACGAACGCGACCGCTGGCGGGACAACGAACTCGGTCTCGAGGGTTTCACCGTCCTGCGGTTCACCAACGAGGCGGTTCTCGGCGACGTGGACCTCGTCATCAGCCAGATCGAGCGCTGCGTAACGGCACGCCGGACACCATCGGAAGAGGCAACCAACCCATGACCCGCGACAGCTCGGTCTCCCCCAGCGGCTCGGCCACCCGCGACACGACGGCGGTCACCGTCCGGCAGGCAGCGATCCTGCTGGCTCTGGTCGCTCAGGACCAGCCCATCTCCAACAGCGAGCTGCGGGACCGGTTCAGCTTCACCCTGGTCGGCGACGACCGGCGTCGCCTCAACGACCTCGGCCTTGTCGGCAGCGAGAAGATTCGCGGCCACGGCAACGTCCTCTTCCACACGCTGACGGACGCGGGCTGGAACAGGGCGTCGCGAGAGCTGACCCTGCGTGCCGACTTCACGAGGCTCAGCGTGCCCGCCGGCGTCTTCTTCGCGTTCGCCGAAGGGGTGGCCCGGCTACTCACGCGTGAGCAGCGGGCGATCGGCGAAGCGCTTGGTGCCTACGCCGGGCCACCCGATCCGGGCCCAGCCGTTTCGCCGGAGGCGGCGGAGACGGAGACGGCGGCGGCGGCGGACACGGAGGCCGATCGGAGCGGGAATCCTGCCAGCCTGGAGACGACGATCCGGGCAGCGTATGCCAGCCTGGCGACCGACGCTCATGACTGGGTGCGGCTGGCCGACGTCCGACCACTGCTCGGAAGCGTCGACCGTAAGCAGGTCGACCAGGTGCTGCGGCAGATGGCCCGACGGCCCGACGTGCGGGTGGTGCCGGACGAGGACCAGAAGTCCCTGACGGCCGCCGACCGCGCGGCCGCGGTCCGCATCGGTGAGCACGACAACCATCTGCTGCTGATCGGGCCGGTATGAGCGCCGAGCTGGAGGCGCTCGCCGCCATCAAACTCGACTGGGTACACGGGCTCGAGGACGTCTGGCGCGATTCGCCGGTGCACGTCGACGGCGTCCACGTCGAGCCGCGCCGGCGCATCCTCGCGGCTCTGGACCGGCTCGGCGACCGCAAGCCGCCAGGCATCGTCGTGCAGGGCCAGGCCGGCGCGGGGAAGACACACCTGCTTGGCTGGGTACGTCAGCAGGTCGAACGGCAGGGCGGCTACTTTTTCCTGATCGGCCCGGTGAGTGGGGACGCCTTTGCCGAGAGCGTCGTCTCGGCGATGCTCACCAGCCTCTTCCGGACCGTCGACGGCGAGGCGGAGGTCCGGCGCTTCCTGCTGGCGCTGTGCGCGCGGTTCGGCGTGCCGGCGGAGCTGGCCGCCGCGGTCGTCGGAGACCGTCCGCTGGTGCCAGTTCACCTCAAGGACCTCGTCGTCGCGTTCTTCGACCACGACCGGGCGCTGGCCCGCGAATGCCAGCACACGCTGCGCGCCCTGATCCTCTACAACGCGGACGACTACGACGCCCAGGCGGTCGGCGAGACCTACCTGCGGTCGATGGACGAGCAGGAGCCCGGCGAGCGGGCGCACCGCGGCATGCTGGCCCGGACCCGCCCACCGATGGAGATCGCCCGCGATCTGTCCCGACTGCTCGCGCTGACCGGACCGAGCGTCATCGCGGTTGATCAGGTCGACGGGGTCGTCGCCGAGCTCACGGCACGTGACGAGGCAGCGGACAGCGGCCTGGGCGGCTTCGACGGGTCGGGTGCGGTGCGGCTGAACATGCTGGCGGACGGCCTGCTCGTCCTGCACGAGCGCATGGAACGGACGCTGTGCCTGCTCGCCTGCCTGCCGGTCAGCTGGATCCAGTTCCGTGAGCGGGCGGTGGCCTCCATGCGCGACCGGTTCTCGGCGACCATGCCACTCAACCGGCTGGACGACCCGGAGATCACAGCCAGGATCATCGAACGCCGGTTCCAGGAGGACTTCGACCGCATCGGCTTCGCCCCGCCCTATCCGACCTGGCCGGTGGCCCGGTCGGCCTTCGACCACGCGCCCCAGTACACCCCTCGCGAGCTGTTGCAGCGCATCGACCGACATCTCCAGGAGTGCCTGTCCACGGGCGTCGTCCGTGAACTGTTCGACTTCGCCGCCGCGGACGAGAACGACATCGTCGATGTTCGGGACAACGGTGACCACGACATCACCGTCAGCACGGATTTCACCGATAGCACCGACCTGGACGGCGAGCGCCCGGATCGGCTGGGGCGCGGGGACCAGAGCGGCGGTGGGCGCGGCCGAGCGGCTGACAGGGTCGGCGCGACCAGTCCCGAGGTGCTCAGCGCGCTCGACGCCCAGTTCGCCGAGCTACGAGCGGGCGCGCCGCGCGTCACGGCAGCCAACGAGGACATCCTCGTGCCCGTGCTGCTGACCGCCGGACTGTCCGCGTGGATCATCGAGAACGGCGGAGCGCACGACTACAGCCTCGAACCGGTGCCGAGCACACGCCCGGCGCTGCACGCCCGGCTGACACGCACCGTCGACGCCGACACCGGCGAGCAGCTGCACTGGTGCTTCCGGGCGATCACAGCCAGCCATGGCAATGCGGTTCTGCCGCGCATTATCGCGGCCTCCACCGCCGCCGCCATGGTCGCTGGCAACCCTCGGCGACGGCTGTTCCTGCTTCGGAACGCTCCGTGGAGTCCAGGGAAGAAGGTGCAGCAGGCGCTGGTCGCGTTCAGCGCCGCGGGCGGCCGCACCCTGCGGTTGCACGCGGGCGACCTGGACACCTTCGCGGCGTTGCGGACCCTGCTCGACCAGCGCCCCACCGGGCTGCGCGCGTGGCTGGCCTCCCGGCGCCCCGCCAGCGGCACCTGGCTTCTGCGGGAGGCGCTCGGCGGCGCGGTCGGCACCGAACCGACCAGCGCATACCCGACCAGCGCAGCACTGACGAGCACTGGCCCGACGGGCTCCGCCGCCCTAGCGCCCTGCGCTCCCACCATGACGCCCGGTCCCGACCCTCGGGGCAGCGCTGGTGACGCCGGCCTTGAGTCCGAGCCTGCGACCGAGCCCGGCCCCGTGTCCCCGCCGCAGGTCGGGCCGGGTCCACGCTCCGTGGCACCCTCCACCGATGGTGTTCGTTCGTCCTTCGCTCCCTCGGACGACCTGGGTGGCGGTGTCGCGGGCCAGTCCACGCTCACGCTCGGCACGGCGGTGCGGGGAGACGCGCCGGCCCGGATCGACCTGGCCGTGCTACGCCGCCATGTCACGATCTTCGCCGGATCGGGCTCGGGCAAGACGGTGCTGATCCGCCGGCTGATCGAGGAGTGCGCGCTTCGCGGGGTGTCCTCGATCGTGCTCGATCCGAACAACGACCTGGCCCGCCTTGGCGATGCCTGGCCGAACTCGCCGACCGCCTGGAGAGACGGCGATGCCCGACTCGCTGCCGAGTACCTGGCCGCCACGGACGTGGTGATCTGGACGCCGCGTCGCGACGGCGGGCGGTCGCTGACCTTCCAGCCGCTACCGGACTTCGCCGGGCTGCGCGCCGACCCGGACGAGTTCGAGGCGGCGATCGACGCGGCCGTCGCGACGCTGGCCGTCCGAGCGAACGTCACCGGGAACACGAACCGAGCCAGCCTCGGACGGGCAGTTCTGACCGCGGCGCTGCGCCATTTCGCCCGCGGTGACCGGACTGGTCTGACCGCGTTCATCGAACTGCTGGCCGAACTGCCGGACGGGGTGGCCGACGACCTCGACCCGGCGGGGAAACGCTCCGCGGAGCTGGCGCAGACGCTACGAGCGGCGATGGTCAACGATCCGTTGTTCGGCGGAAAGGGCGAGCCGGTCGACCCTGGAACGCTGCTTGTCCCCGCGCCGGGGCAGCGTGCCCGGGTCTCGGTGATCAGCCTCGTGGGGCTGCAACATGATGAGCAGCGCCAGAGCTTCGTCAACCAGCTCCAGCTCGCCCTGTTCTCCTGGGTGAAGCGCAATCCGGCCGGAAACCGGCCCCTCGGCGGGTTGTTCGTCATGGACGAGGCGCAGACGTTCGCCCCGTCCGGCCCGTCCACCGCCTGCACCGCGAGCACCCTGGCGCTCGCCTCGCAGGCCCGCAAGTACGGCCTCGGGCTGGTCTTCGCCACCCAGGCGCCGAAGAACCTGCACAACGGAATCCCCGGCAACGCCACCACACAGATGTTCGGCCGGCTCAATGCCCCGGCCCAGATCGAAGCTGCCCGGATGATGGCCCGCGCCTGCGGCGGCGACGCCCCGGACATCGGCCGGCTCGCCGTCGGCGAGTTCTACGCCACGAGCGAGACCCTGCCATTCACCAAGATCCGCACACCGATGTGCCTGAGCCACCATCCGCCTTCGCCGCTGACCGCCGAGGAGGTCATCACCCGCGCCCGCCCGGACTGACCGCATGATCACGGCGACGAGGCTGCCGTAGTACCAGCCGTGGGCTCGGGCGACGGGGCGGGATAGCCCCATCCGAGTGCCGACAGGACCATCGGTCGCGTGCGCCGTCGACGGGACGGCGGTCGTGCGGCGATCGAGGGAACCAGGCCGAGATATCACCTCATCTCGGAGCACTCTACGAGCAAAAGTCCCAGGTCGGAGCGGTCGTCGAGGTCCCGGACCGGGCGAGCGCCCATGGTCACCCGCGACCTGCCACATGCTTCCCGTCTCCTACTCCGGCTGTGGCCGCTCGCCACCTCCTCGCGGATTCCCCATCACTATCGACGATTCCGGTTGTTTACTTCCATTAGCTTGCAATATCCTGCAGAAGTTACAGCTTGCGACCGACAATTAGCGTATCGGCGGCGATGATGTCAATCTCCTGATCGTGCGAGGCTGTCCGCCGCTCCACGCAAGCACATTGAAGATCGGGAGTCACATGTCCCTGAAACCTGATCCAGATGCAATGCGCCAGTTCTGCGACAGGGCCCTTCCCGGCATGCTCACCGAAGCATGCGATGTGCCGGTGGAGGAGAGCGCGGCCATAGCCGGCGATGTGCTACAACGGGCCGAGGCGATGGCCGCCCTCGACCAAACGGCCCGGCAGGTGATCTCCGCCCCGTTCTTCGAGGAGTCGTTCGACCACGACCCTGCGGATGCATCGCCCTGGTTGAAGGCGGTGACCACGGTAGTGGTCCGCAACAGCGCGCTCGAGGTGCCGCACACCCGCGGTGTCGTCAACGTCGGCGGCATCAAGGCGATCACCACGTTTGCGGCCGGACCGTTGTCCCATCTACTTGCCAGCGCGCCCGGCCGACTCGGCGGCGGGATGTTCGGCGGGCTGGCGGCGCGCTATCCACGTGCCTGGTCCGCCCTCGAGGCCTTGCGCGGGCTCCTTGTCGACGGTGGAGGCCGGGCGTCCTACCGACTACCGGTGGCGGCCAACCCAGAGCTGCCGACCGATGACGAACTGGTCGACGCGCCCACGGCGACGGCGGCCGGAGCGTCCTCGGGCTTTCTCCGGCAGGTCGTCTGCAGCGGGATCGACCCGAGGTTCGACCGGGCTCTGATGGCCGCGCTGAGGACGGCCGAGACCGAACCGGGTTTCGTGTTCGTGGTGAGTGCGCTGAGTCGGATCTCCCGGAACAGCGAGAAACTGTGCCGTGTCCTGGAGTTCCTGCTCGCCTGTGACGCCCGGGTCCTGACGACGAACTGCCTGATCGCCGCGGACGCGGTCTACCTCCGGAGGTCTCACCTTGTCCGGCCTGACTCGACGGACCCCGTCGCCGGACTTACAGATCAAACTGGAATCAGCGGTGTTCACCGTAAGACGATCCAGACCTGCCTGCGTCAGGCCGCCTCGCCCGCGTGAGTCTTAACCTCGGGCTTTCACCGGGGTGATCGTCTGTTGGGGTGCCGGGAATAGGAAAGTGCTCCTGAGCTGGGAGGATCGGGCTTGCTGAGGGCCTGATCGATCCCGAACCGAGGAGCACCTTCGCGGTGAAGACTACCGCTGTGTACCCGTCTGTCCGCGTGGACGCCGCCGGGCGGGGAGTCGTGTCGCAGGCGGGCGGGTTGCTGCTGACCGAGACGGTCCGGGTCAGCGGGCTGGGGCAGGCGGTGTTGGCGCCGTGGCGGCCGGGCCGGGCGGTGCACGACCCGGGCAAGGTGCTGTGCGATCTGGCGCTGTCGCTGGCATTGGGTGGGGACTGCCTCGCGGACATGTCGCTGCTACGCGCCGAGCCGGCCGTGTTCGGACTGGTGGCCTCGGACCCGACCGTGTCCCGCACGGTCGACCGACTGGCCGTCGACGTCGGCAGGGCACTGAAAGCGGTCGACGCCGCCCGGGCCCTCGCCCGGGCCCGGGTGTGGGAGCTGGCCGGCGCGCACGCCCCGCACGCCGGGGTGTCCGCCGACGATCCGCTCGTCGTCGACCTGGACGCCACTCTGGTCACTGCCCACTCGGAGAAGGAGAAGGCTGACCGGACCTGGAAGAAGGGGTTTGGTTTCCACCCGCTGTGGGCGTTTGCCGACCACGGCGCCGACGGGTCGGGCGAGCCGTTGTCGGTGCTGCTGCGGCCGGGTAACGCCGGGGCCAACACGGCCGCCGACCACGTCACCGTGGCCGCTGCGGCACTCGCCCAGCTACCGGAACGGCTGCGCCGGGGCCGGTCGGTGCTCATCCGCACCGACAGCGGCGGCGGCACGCATGCGTTCGTGGCGTGGCTGGACCGCCGGCGGCTGGCCTACTCGGTCGGGTTCACCCTGCCCGGGAGCGCCGCCGAGGCGATCGCCAAGGTTCCTCCGGGGGCGTGGACACCCGCCTACGACGGTGACGGGCAGCCCCGCGACGGCGCATGGGTCGCCGAGCTGACCGGGCTGATGGACCTGGCCGGCTGGCCGGCGGGCATGCGGGTCATCGTGCGCAAGGAACGTCCCCACCCCGTCGCCCAGCTACGGATCACCGACCCCGACGGCAACCGCTGCACCGCCTTCGCCACCAACACCCGCCGCGGACAGCTCGCCGACCTGGAACTGCGCCACCGCCGCCGGGCCCGCTGCGAGGACCGCATCCGCGCAGCCAAGGACACCGGCCTGGCGAACCTGCCCCTGCACGACTTCACCCAGAACCAGATCTGGTGCGCCGTCGTCGCGCTGGCACTGGACCTGCTCGCCTGGACCCAGACCCTCGCCCTGGCCGGCCACACCGCACGACGGTGGGAACCGAAACGCCTGCGGCACAGGCTGTTCACCATCGCCGGACGGGTCGCCCGCCACGCACGACAGACCGTGCTCCACCTGCCCGCGCACCACCATGGGCAGCACTGGCCGTCCAGGCCCTGACCACCCTGCACGCGCTACCCAACCCCGGGTAAGCCACCAACCTCCGACCGCCCCGACGAACCCGCACCACCCCCGGCCGTGGACCAGCGCCCAACCCGCGCGACAACGGGCCACCCCATCACGACCCGACGGCACAATTCAACATCGAAAACAGCGGGCGGTCCTCACGAGACCTCACCCACCCACCAGGCGAAAGATCGAGGCTAAATGCCACCATGGGGTATTCTCCGCCTATTGTCACCTTTCCACTGGTCGCCCACACCGCTCTAGCCGCTCTTTAATACTCAAACTAAATAGTAGTAATCCATCCTGTCGTGGTTTCGCGAGTCGTGGGGCGGGCATCTTTCCCGCTGTCGTCCTCTTGCGGTCTACATTTCCGACGACACGTTATATCGTCGGTCGCCTCCAAGGTGGAGACGCTTGCCGACCGAGAAGACCCGGATCAATGTTCGGGTCCGGGCCATCCTCTCTCGATTGGAGATCCCACCGTGATAAAGATGATCACTACCATTTGCACGGCCGCCTTGATGCCAATCCTATTCATCCTTGTCGCAAATCCCGCATCTGCGGCCAGCGTGGGACCAAGCTTCAACTCTAGAGCAGCATGCGTTGCATACGGAAACATGCCACCTCTTGACCAAGATTGGGCTTGCGCTTTTGAGGGCGACCGGTGGGATTACTACTATAATCCTTAATCCTTGGAGGCCGATGCGCGTTTCGGATGAGGAATGACGGTGGAGTAGGGAGCTGGAGTCATCACGTTGCGTGACAGATTTCCAGCTCCCTCCCATCGAACCATGCATGCAGTTCGTGTGCCCATGAGACAGGAGGTGACGCCACCAGGAGGTGACGCCACGTAGGGGGAGTGTCTGATCAACGACTCTGTTCCACTTTCGGTGGTGACTGCGTGTTAGTCGAGGAGGATGCGGTGGCGTACTGAAGATTAATGTGTGGTGTTAATGGGTCTGGTGATGGCTGGTGGTGGGCGGGTACATCTTTTGCTATGAGGTATGCGACGGGTGGCGGGTTGACGCCCGCCGGGCAGGTGGAGCGGAAGCCGGGTTCGGTTGGCCGCGACTGACCGGTTCGCTGCGGGAGCGACACGGACGGAGGTGGCACGGGAATTCAAGGTGACCCCGAAAACAGCGGGCTGCTGGTATCGGGCGTGGGAGTCAGGGGGCGCGGCGGCGTTGCGGTCGGCGGGGCCGTTGTCGCGGTGCCGGTTGGATGATCGGGATCTGGCCCGGTTGGAGGAGATCCTGCGCCGGGGGCCGGGGGTGTACGGCTGGGAGGATCAGCGGTGGACCTTGGCCCGGGTCGCCGAGGTGATCAGGCGGGAGTTCGGGGTCGAGTACACGCTGCCGGGGGCGTGGATGTTGTTGGACCATCACGGCTGGTCGTGTCAGCCGCCGGCGCGCCGCGCGGTCGAACGTGACGACACCGCGGTGCGGGGCTGGTCCGAGGAGGGGTGGCCGGTGGTAAAACCACTGCGGCGGTCCGGGATGCCTGGGTCTGTTTCCTCGACGTCCCAT
>NZ_CASGGV010000060.1:0-9116 GCF_949319125.1 Frankia sp. Hr75.2
ACTCGGTGCCGAAGGCGCGGAGAAAGGTCGCGGCTGCCTGTCCGGCGACGGCCCGCAGCTCCGCTTGGGGGATCTTCCTAGTTCCCAGCCGGGAGCGGGCCTCCAGCGAGCCCGTGAGCAGGGCGCCGAACTGTTCGGCGGCGATCGCGGGGTCGCCGCCGAGATCCAGCCGGCCGGCCAGGGCCAGTCTGGCCAGCCGCGCCGCCAGTGCGTCGTTGACCCGGTCGCTCGCCCGGTCGCGGACGATGTCGAGCAGGTCCGGCATGGTCGTGATCTCCGAGTGCAGCAGCCGCCGGAGCGCCGACGAACGCTCATCGCAGTAGCACTCGGCCAGGCAACGACCGGTCTCGGTGAGCATCGCGGCCAGATCGCCCTGCTCGCGGAGCTGTTCGACGGCGGCGAGGTTACGGGCCAGCGCCTGGTCGGACAGGGCGGCGACCACCTCGCGGAAGAGGTTCTCCTTGTCCCCGAAGTGGTTGTAGAGGGTGTGCTTCGCGACCTTCGCCTCGGCGGCGATCGCGTCCATCCCCGCCGTGTGGTATCCGTCCCGGGCGAAGATCGTGAACGCGCCGTCCAGGATCGCCTGCCGCTTGTCGATCCGGCCTCTCGCTCCGTCCGGCCTCGCTGCGCCCACCAGGCAAGGATAGCTATCGCACGTGCTGGTGCGCTAAAGTGCACTGATTGGTGCATAACGAGCAGGGGAGTTTCGTTGATCGTCAACGTGCTGCGGTTCAGCTTTCGGAACGACGTCACCGAGGATGAGAAGGCGGAGGTGCTGGCCACGATGCGGCGCACGGCCTCGACCGGGTCGGTCGCGTTCGCCGCCGTCGGGCAGGATCTCGGTGACCCCGCTGAGGGATTCACCCACGCCTACCTCGCGGCGATCCCGGACCTGGACGCGCTGGAGCGGTACATGCACGACCCGGTGCATGTGAAGGGTGACGACGTGATCCTGGGGAGGCTGGCCAGGCTGTCGGCGGTGCGACTGTCCGACGATCTGGATCCCGGGCTGCATCAGGCGATCTTCGCGATGCACGCCCGGAAGGCCGCGATGTATCCGGACTGGGGCCGCGAGGTCGAAGCGCTCCTCACCGCCTAGTGTCCTGAGTCGCTGATTCGCTGGCAGTAGGCGGCGAGGGTCTCAAGGATCTCGTCGGCGGTCTTGGCCCAGACGAACGGCGGTCCGTAGGGCAGCTATCACGCCGCCGTCGACTGGGATGTCGATCCCGTTGACGAAGCTCGCTTCGTTGGACAGCAGGAAGGCCACCGCAGCAGCCACTTCGTCGGCGTGGCCCTCTCGGCCGAGCGGCGTCTGTTCCACCAGCCAGTCGTTGGTAGATCGAGTCGCTGCCTCCTGCCGGCCCATGGGGGTGTCGATGATGCCTGGTGACACGGAGCAGACCCGGCCGCCGAGCCGGCCGAACCGGGTGGCTTCGCGCTGCACAAGCCGTTGGACCCCACGTTTCGCCCAGATATAAGCTATTCCGGAGTCCTCGATCGTGGATCCGACTGCTTCGTGTATCCGCTCGAGGAAACCTGCCCCGAGTGGGTCGTCGAGCGCAGCCTCAGCGGCCGGATTCGCCCCGCTTGGGTCGAGCAGCGGCGCGATCGAGGCGAAGTGGACGACGGCTGTGCCTTGCGTCGTCAAGGGTAAGAGCGCTTCGCTGAGTAGGGCGGTGCCGACGAGGTCGACGGTCAGGACCTGACGCCAGTCGGCCATGGTCGGAGAGATGCCTGCGGCGTGTGCGACAGCGCGCAGCGTGCCCAATTCCGATACCCGCGACGACAGACGTGACAGACCTTCGCGGTCCGTGACGTCGAGGGGAAACGGTTCGACCTTGGCTCTCCGGTCGTCGCCGACGAGGCTCTTCGCTGTCTTTACCGCTGATCCATCGTCCTTGTCAACCAGGAGCAGGACGTCGACGATGTCCGCAAGCCGTGCCGCGCACGCAGTTCCCATTCCGCGCCCTGCGCCCGTCGCGATTCCGATCGTAGGCATGAGGTCAGTCCTCTTCCACTTGTCCCGAGTGTGCCGAGGTATGTGCGCTCGAGGCGTTTGGTGTCGTTGGCGAGTTCCGTGGCGGGGCCTCGTAGGACGATGGTGCCGTGGTTGAGGACGGCGGCGGTGTCGGCGACTTCGAGCGCGAGGTTCACGTGCTGTTCGACGAGGACTACGGCGCTGCCGTGGTCGGTGGCGATGCGGCGGACGGTGTCGAACAGTGCCTCGGCCACATGCGGTGCCAGGCCCATGCTGAGCTCGTCGACCAGGAGCACCTTGGGCTGCTGGATCAGAGCCCGTGCCATCGCGAGCATCTGTTGCTCGCCGCCGGACAACGCCCCCGCGGGTAGGGTCCACCGCCGCTCCAGAGCAGGGAAGATTTCCAGCATCGACCGGGTTTTCGGGCCGCGACCGCGAGCGCCGCGTACACTCCCCCGTTACCCAGCCCGAGAAGGAGCGAAGCGACGCGGTCCATCACGATCTCCCGACGTTGTTCCGGTCAAGCCTGCGTTGCTGAACCTGAGCCGGTTCAGTCCTCGATCGGAGTGACGCCGAGCGCCTTGTACTCGGCGGGTTGGCCGTCGGAGTTCAGCGTCGTGACGAGGCCTCCGCGGACGCAGACCGAGGGTGATTTCGGGTCGGCCTTGCCGTTGCAGCGGAACCGCATGCCCTCCACGCCTGGAAGGTCCTTCTCCGGCATCGACTTGAGTGCGGCGATGATGGACTCGGAGGTGACGTCCCCGGTGATCCCTTCGACGCCCGACTGGAGGGCGGAAATCGTCGTGAACATGCTCATCCCGAGGACCTGGCTGGTGTCGACGTCGTCGCCGTAGGTCTCCACGACGGCGTTGTAGAGGCGGGTCGAGGAGTTGTCGAGCCCGATCGGCGCCGAGGCGGCGACGACCGTCCCTTCCAGCAGGTCCCCGGGAACACCCTTGCGCGTCGCGTCGGTGATGCACTGCGAGATGGCGCTGATCTGGCCTTCGTACCCGACGGCCCGCAGGCCGTTCATGGCGCTGATGCAGAACGCGTCGTTGCCCACGATGAACACGACCCCAGTGTCGCCGTCCACGACGTTCTGCATCTGCGGCGTCATGTCAGCCGTGCCCGGTGGCACCGGAACGAGATCGAAGTCGATGCCCGCGTCCTCGAACAGCGCCGGGGCGACGTTCTGTACGAGGTTCAGCGCGGCCGGCACGTCGATCACGACCGACGTCACCTTTGTGGCGTCCCGTTCCTCCGCGAGCTGCACGGGAAGGTCGATTACGGCGAAGGAGGAGTCGGTCAGGATGAAGGTCGACTCGCCATCGGCCAGCGGGCCGGCACCGCTCGAGGCGAACAGCACCACAGGGACGTGTCCTTCGTGCAGCGGCTCCCAGACGCTGTCCGAGACAGCCGAGTTGCCCATGAGGACGGCGACGACGTCCTCTTCGATCATCTGGTTTCCGCAGTCGGTGCCCTTGGCGGGGTCTCCCAGCGTCTCGCACTTCACCAGCTCGATGGGCCTACCACCGATACCGGAGCGGCGCTCGTTCAGGAACGCGACGGTCGCGTCGGCCGCCGCCGGCTCGACGGACGTGTCCGCGCCGGCGCTCTTGCCGTCGGTGACCAGACCGATCCGTACCGGCTCGCCCTGCGCCGGCGCCGATGGCCCGAGCACGTCCGCTGTGTTCCCGCCAGTGGCAGGTGTTTCAGCTGAGCCGTCGTCGCCAGAACTACACGCGGCGACAAAAAGCAGGCTAGCAGATAAGGCGGATAAGGCTGCTAAACGCTTTCTCGCGATCGGTCGCCGCGCCCGTGACTGAGCCAGACTGCCGGGCGGTACGGTCGTAAGGTGCATGTTCTTCCCATCTAATGGTCGAGTAGTCCGACAGGTCGCCGGTCAGAGAGCGACACATGACGTCAACAGCGAACGACGGCGTTAACGCCTTAGTTGAAAGTTTTTCGAGGTTCACACGGAGGGCAGGTGGGCGAGAACAGCGCGGGCCGGCGCCGCTACCATCACAGATGACAGTGGCCCTGCGGGAGACTCTCTTTATTCCCTCTGTGCCGACTCTGCTTGGCGGGGTCAACCGCGCGCGGCGTCGACAGCCCGCTTTCTGAGTATTTCCTGTGAGGAATATCCCGGCTACCGGTTCACCGTCGCACTGGGTCAGTCGAGGTACTGCAGTGTTTTTCGGTGTGGCCGGTCGATCGAGAGCCGGGTCATCGCCCTGTCGTAGCCGCCGCTACCTCCTGCCCCGCCCACCGGTGCAGGGGCGGACGGTGCCGGCACTGTCGTGAGCTGCTACCCGTGCAGGCGAGCCCAGGCGTCGTCCGCGCTCGCCTGCAGCGCTTCGCCCTTGGCGAACCCGTAGTAGGCCGAGAACTGCAGTACGACCTCGTCCATCTCGGCCTTGGTGATGTCGCCGGACTGCAGTGCGGCGCCGACGTGCGCGATCAACGGCATCGGCGAGTCGTCGACGGCGACGCTCGCGACGGTGACGAGTCGGCGGTCGCGGCGGCTGAGGCCCGGCCGCTGCCAGACGTGGCCGAACACGTAGCTGAGGATGCCTGCGTGGGTGTACGGCGAGTCGGGCTTGGGTGCCGGCAAGCCGTTGACGTCCTCGAATTCCTTCACGCCGCGCTCAAGTCGTTGGGCCCAGTCGTTCGGGCCGAGTGTGGCATCGGCCAGCATCGGCCACGGCGTCGCGTCCTCGCCGCGTGCGGTCCGGATACGCACCCACTGCCGACGGATCACGCCTTCGACGTGGGACGCCTTGGGCCAGCCGCAGTAGACGGCGAACTGCAGCACGAACTCGAGCATCTCTTCCAGGGACATGTCTTCGCTGTTCAGGGCGGCGTAGACGTGGTCGTCGATGGGTTGCGGCGAGTCGGCCGCCGCGACGCAGGTGAGGGTGACCCACCGGCGGTCGCGGCGGCTGAGTCCGGGCCTCGGCCAGACCTGGCCGAACACGAACTCGTGGGTCGCCTGTTCGAACGGCGTGGTCTTGACAGGCGGGTCGACGGTCATGACCTCGCGGTAGGTCTGGACGGCTGGCGGGTGGGTCACGCGGGTACCTCCCGGCGCTGCATGAGACGTGTTGCTGAACTGTAAGAGGATTGACTCACTTTCGTCCAGAGTGCTTCTATGCAGCCATGCCGATGGTGACTCGCTCGACGAAGGAACAGATCGTGCTCGCCGCGGAGCGCCTGTTCGCGCTGCACGGGATCGAGGGGGTGTCGATGCGCCAGATCAGGGTGGCGGCAGGCAACGGCAACAACTCGGTGGTGCAGTACCACTTCGGCTCGAAGGACCAACTGGCCCAAGCGATCTTCGAGTATCGGCTTCCTCGCCTGCACGAGCGGCGCACCCTGCTGGTCGCCGAGCTGCGCCCGAAGGATCTGCGCTCGTGGGTCGAGTGCCAGCTTCGGACGGTCCTGGAGCAGAGCGAGCAGCCCGGCAGCCACTACCTCAACTTCGTGGCGATGCTCTGGCAGTGCGGCCGCCGTGACGTGTTCGAGAGCATGCCGGAGGAGTTCCGGAGCTCGGTGACGGCATTCGACCAGCAGTTGAAGGCGCTGCTGCCGCACATCGCCGAGCCGCTGCGTACCCACCGCATCACCCACGCGATGACGTCCATCGTGCACGCCGGTGCTGACCGGGAGCGGGCCCGGTCAGGCGGTCAAGCCGTCCTTCCCTTCGCCGTCGAGGTGATGAGCCTCCTCGACGGCATGGTCGGCTTCCTCGAGGCCCCGGTCTCCGAGGCCGCACTCGCGACCCTCGACGGCACCGACCCCGCCGGCGTCGCCTGGCGGACGTTCCTGTGATCAAACGCCAGACGTCCCTTTGACCAACGGAGTAGATCAGCAATGAGCGTGGACCTCGACAACGCGGTCGCACTGATCACGGGAGCTGGCAGCGGTATCGGCCGAGCCGCGGCCCGTTCCTTCACCGCCCGCGGTGCCCGGGTCGTCGTGACCGACGTCGACGGCGCCCGCGCTACCACGGTGGCCGCCGAGTGCGGCGACCATGCCGCGGCGGCGAAGTGCGACGTGACCAGCCTCGCCGATCTGGAGGCCGCCCGGGATCTCGCCCTGGACCGGTTCGGGCGCATCGACATCGTGATGAACAACGTGGGCATCCTCGCCGTCGGCGCCCCGGAAGACATCCCGTTCGAGGCGTGGCAGCGCGTCGTCGACGTCAACCTTCTGGGCGTCGTGCGCAGCAACCTCGTCTTCCTGCCGCTGCTCCTCGAACAGGGGTCGGGCCACGTCGTCAACACCGCGTCGACCGCAGGCCTGCTGCCCTACGGCTTCGACCGCCTCCCCTACACCGCGACGAAGCACGCCGTCGTCGGCCTGTCCGAGGCACTGGCCCTCTACCTTCGGCCCCGGGGCATCGGAGTGACCTGCCTGTGCCCGGCAGGCGTCGCCACCAACATCATCGAACAGATCAGCTTCTACGGCGATCCGAACCCGCCACGAGGCCCCAGCTTTCCCGTCGTGGACGCGGAATCCGTCGGCGAGCTCGTGGCCGACGCCGTCGTCCAGGACCGGTTCCTGCTCCTCACCGCGCCGGAGGCGGCCGACGAGCTCCGCGAACGGGCCGCCGACCTCGACGCCTACCTGGCCCGGCTCGTCAGCGATTACCAATGAGCACTCCGGTCGGTCCTGCCACGGAACGACGCGCTGTTTCGGATCGTGCTCGTCCGTCCTATGGAACGTTCGCTACGGGCGTCGTCGCCCGCGTTCGAGGAGGTTGTCTGATGGTGCGAGTCGGGTTCATCGGGCTCGGCAGCCAGGGCGCGCCGATGGCACGTCGAGTCGTCGAGGACGGCTACCCGCTCACCGTCTGGGGGCGTCGCCCGGAAACGGTGGCGCCGTTTGCCGATACCGCCGCCACCGTCGTCTCGACGCCCGCCGAGGTCGGGGCCGCCAGCGACCTCGTCGGCCTCTGCGTGGTCGCCGACGCCGACGTCGAAGACGTACTGCTGCGCCCCGACGGCGTCCTCGCCGGCATGGCCCCCGGCGGCGTCATAGCCGTCCACTCCACGATCCACCCGGCGACCTGCCACCGCCTCGCGGAGAAGGCCGCCGGCCACGGCGTCACGCTGATCGACGCGCCCGTCAGCGGCGGCGCGCCGAGTGCCGCAGCGGGACGGCTGCTCGTGATGGCCGGTGGCGACGAGGTCGCCCTGACCCGGTGCCGTCCGGTCTTCGAAACCTTCGGCGACCCCGTCCTGCACCTCGGCGCCCTCGGCAGCGGCCAGGTCGCCAAGGCGCTGAACAACCTCGTGTTCACCGCGCAGATCGCCGTCGGCCTCACGACGTTCGGTTTCGCCGACGGGTTGGGCGTCGACCGTGCTGCCCTCGCCAGGGTGCTCGCCAACGGCAGCGGCGGAAGCCGCGCCGCCGCGATCCTGGCGCGCTCCGACTTCGACACCTCCGGCATCGCGCAACACGCACCGGTCCTGCGCAAGGACATTGACATCGCCCTCGACCTCGCCAAGGCCGGCGGCGTAACCGACCAACCCCTGCTCTTCGAGCTGGCGGACACCGCCCTGCGCCTGTTAGGACACCACCGATGACCACCCCAGCCACCGCCGTCGTCGACGTCACGGGCCGCGTGCCGATCGACGGGCGCCACCACGTCACCACCTGGGTATTCCCGCCCACAGCCGGAACAGCGGGGCCGGTGCCGTTACTTTTCTGCCTGCCCGGCGGTAGTTACACAAAGGCGTACTGGCACCTCGAAGTCCCCGGCCGCACCGGCTACAGCTTCGGCGAGCACATGGCCGGCCACGGCATGCTCGTCATCGCCGTCGATCACATCGGCACCGGCGAGAGCTCCCGGCACCCCCGAGCCGCCGAACTCACACCCGACGTCGTCGCGGCGGCGAACGCGGCGACACTCGCCGAGCTGACGGAGCGCGCCGTGAAAGGCTCACTCCTACCCGACCTCGGCCCGCTCGAACTCGGCCCGACCGTAGGAGTCGGCCATTCGATGGGCGCCATGCTCGCCATCTTCCAGCAGTCACTGCACGGCAGCTTCGACGCCGTCGCACCGCTCGGATACGGGACAGTAGGACCAATAATCACCTGGGCCGACACCCACGCCAGCATAGGCACCGGCGTGCTCGGCGTGCCCAGCCTGGAGGCAATCATGGAGCCTGCCAGGTCCGGCGCGTTCGACACGCCGTTCGCGGCCGACCGGACCATGACAGCCATGCGTCACCACTTCTACTGGGACGACGTACCCGCAGACGTGATCGCCACCGACGACCTGACAAACACCCACCTGCCAGGCGTCAGCGGCCCACTGTCGATCGTCCCGTTCATCGCCTCCGACCACGCGGGACGCCTCCGCTGCCCGGTGTTCATCGGCCTCGGCGAACGCGACTCCACACCCCGCCACCACGACGAGGCCCGGGCCTACTACTCCTCCCTCGACGTCACCCTGTTCGTGCTGCCGAAATCCGGGCACTGCCACAACACCGCCGGCACCCGCCGCCTGCTCTGGGACCGCCTCGCGCGATGGATCCGCGCGTTGCCGCCGACCAGCTCCACCGACGGCAGTCTCGGGACCCAGCCATAAGAGGAAGGGTAAACCCATGACAGAAACGTCAGGCACCACCGTCAGCGTAGGCGCGGCCCGCATCGACCGCGTAGAAGAGCAATACCTCCCCGTCCCGTTCATCGCACTCACAGACGACAAGGACTTCATCGCTCGGCGCATCACCCCGCTGCCCGACGGATTCCTCGACCCGGCGACGATGACCTTCCAGTTCTCCAACCACAGCTGGGTCGTCCGCGTCGACGGCCTGACCGTGCTCGTCGACCCCTGCAACGGCAACGGCCGCAAGCGCGGCGTCTCATACTTCGACGACCTCGACCTGCCCTACCTCGAACGCCTGGCCGCAGCCGGCGCACCCGCGGAAACAATCGACGTCGTGTTCTGTACCCACCTGCACCACGACCACTGCGGCTGGAACACCATGCGCGTCGACGAGAGATGGACACCCACCTTCCCGAACGCCGTCTACCTCTTCGTCGACACGGAATACCGGCGTTGGGACACACGCTCACCCGACCCCGACCGCGCCCCACAGGCCGACTCAGGCACCACTGGCGACCT
>NZ_CASGGV010000061.1:0-9075 GCF_949319125.1 Frankia sp. Hr75.2
CACGGCCAACGCGGACGTGAACGCGGCATGCAACATCGCGGCTGGACGGGCCGTGACCGCGCGGGGAGGGGCGACGTCGGCCGCGCCCGCTAACCGCGAACCTCAACACTCCACACCTCCTCTGGTGGGTGTGTAGGAGTTGGAATCCCCCGCGTTCACGCGGGGGAGGACGTCAACAATCCTCAAGCGTAGCGGGAGCCGGCGCGGTGACCCGGGGACCGCTCGACCGGCCGGAGGAACGCGACGACGTGACGGCGGTCGTCTCGCGCCCCGGCTCCGAGAGGCGGTAGATGCGCCGGGCGTTGCCCGCTCCGATGAGCTCGGCGACGCGCCGGGCGTCGTCGTCGGTCCAGTCGCCGTCCGCGATGCCGTCGCCGAGCACGGTGGACAGGGCCTGCCGGAACAGCCGCGCGCCGAGCAGGTAGAGCTCGGCGAGCCCGAACGCGTCGGTGGAGAACAGGAACCTGCTGAACGGGGCGAGCTCGAGCGCCTCGGCCAGCAGCGCCGGGGCGCGGCGCCCGACGTTGTGCACGGCGAGCCCGACGTCCAGGTGGACGGTCGGGAAGACCTGGGCCAGGTACCCCGCCTCCCGGTGGTAGGGGTAGCAGTGCAGCAGCATCACCGGCACCCCGGTCGGCGCGAGGGCCCGCAGCAGGCCGGTGAGCAGCAGCGGGTTGCACCGGTGCAGGTCGAGCTCGGCGTCGCCGTACCCGACGTGGATCTGCACCGGCAGGCCGGCGTCCACGCCCGTCCAGATCAGGAACGCGTGCAGCACCGGGTCGGCGAGCCGGATGGGGACGCCGCGGCGGATCAGGCCGAGCCAGTCGCGGACGGCGGCCGCGACCTCCCGGTCGGTGGGGCGGGTCGCCGGCAGGTCGAGGCCGACCCGGTAGGCGGCGACCGACTTGAGGCCCACGGTCGTCGGGCTCGCGCCGGTCACCCGCTCGCGGACGGTGTCGGCGAAGTGGGTCACCCCGAGCTGGCCGGTGAGGATGTCGACCGCCAGCGCCTCGGCGAGGCGCTCCAGCCGCAGGATGTCGTGGCCCGTCCCGCCGCCGGCGGTGGCGAGCTCGGTCGCCGACGTCAGCGGCTCGGGCAGGTAGCCGGCGTCGACGCAGAACGCGCCGATGCCGGCGGCACGTAGGAAGCGCCGGTTGACCTCCTCGACGCCGAGCTCCCGGCGCCGCGCGAGGTAGACGTCCGGCGCGGCGTGCCGGGGCAGGTCGAGGACGGGGGCGCACCAGCGGCGTACGGCGAACCCGATGTGGCTGTCGAAGAGGGTCGCCCCGGCCGGGCCCGGCTCGTCGGCCTCGGTGAGCATCCGCTCGAAGTCGGGGCGGTCGAGGTCGCGCAGGAGCAGCCCGTGACAGTGATGATCGACCAGGGAGAGGCTCTCCACGCACGGCAGCACCACATGATCGTGCCCGTTTCACTGCCCGCGCATGCCTGCTGACGGAGGTTAGTCGGCCACCGGCGTCCACCGTCAGTCACAGCCTGTGGATAACTTGTGGATTAATGCCCTCGGTCTGGGGACAACCGAACCGCGAAGCCAGCATGTCCGCTGTCTACCGGGGATTTCGGGTGTACCCGCCTGTGGACGGTGTCGGTGTGCGACCGGGCCTGTTCTCGGGGATCATGCTGGTCATGAACCACCACGCGGCTGAGTCGGTGGCGGCCGAACTGGCATCCCGGGACGTCGTGGCGGTCGCGCTCACGTGGGTGGACAACGCCGGCATCGCCCGGATGAAGGGCGTGCCGGTGAGCCGCCTGGCCCACGCGGTGACGCACGGCGTGGGCGCGTCACCGACCTTCGACGCGTTCCTTGTCGACGACTCCACGCTCGTCACCCGGTACGCCGGCGGACCGGTCGGTGACCTGCGCCTGCGCCCGGACCTCGGCCGGCTCACCCGCCTGCACGCACAGCCCGGCTGGGCCTGGGCGCCGGCCGACCGCTTCGACCTCGCCGGCCGGCCGCACGCGCAGGACTGCCGGGCCTTCGTCCGTGCCCAGACCGCGCGGCTGGCCCGGCGCGGGCTGCGCTGCCGCGCCGGGTTCGAGATCGAGTGGACGGTCTCCCCGGCCGGCCGGGACGACTTCGCCCCCGCCTGCTCCGGGCCCGCGTACGGGATGACCCGGGTGGTCGAGCTCTCCGACTACCTGCGGGATCTGGTCGTCGCCCTGACCAGCCAGGAGATCGCCGTCCTGCAGATCCATCCGGAGTACGCCGCCGGGCAGTTCGAGGTGTCGGTCGCGGCGGAGGACCCGCTCGGGGCCGCCGACACCGCCGTGCTGACCCGGGAGACGGTGCGGGCGGTGTCCCTGCGGCACGGGCTGCGGGTCTCGTTCTCGCCCAAGGTCCTCGCCGGCAGCGTGGGTAACGGCGGTCACCTCCACCTCAGCCTGCACAGCGACAGCGACGGGGACAGCGACAGCGACAGCGACGGGGACGGCGACGGGGACGGCGACGGCGGCCGCGCCGGTGAGGTCCGTCGCTCCGGCACCGGCGGGACGAGTCTGATGTCCGGCGGGACGGGACCGTACGGCCTCACCGCGCCGGGCGAGGCGTTCGTCGCGGGCATCCTCGGACGGCTGCCCGCCCTGATGGCTCTCGGTGCCCCGAGTGTGGCCTCCTACCTGCGCCTCGTGCCGTCGCACTGGGCCGGGGCGTTCGCGTGCTGGGGCCTGGAGAACCGGGAGGCCGCGATCCGGCTGATCGTCGGGGCCGAGGGGGAGTCGGGGACGGCGAACGTCGAGGTCAAGTGCTTCGACCTGGCCGCGAACCCGTACCTGGCCGTCGGCGGAGTGCTGGCCGCCGGGCTCGCCGGCCTGGAGTGCCTCGATGATCCGCGCCGGGCGGGCGCCGCCGTCCTGCCGGAGCCGGTCGGGTGCGATCCGGCCAGCCTGGACGGCTCGGAGCTCGCCCGACGCGGGATCCGCCGGCTGCCGACCGGGCTCGGCGAGGCGGTCGCCGCCTTCGAGGCGGACGAGGTGCTGCGCGACGCCCTGGGCACCGAGCTGCACGCGACGCTCGTCGCGGTCCGCCGCGGCGAGATCGAGCTGTTCGCCGGAGCGGATCCGGCCGAGATCGCCGACCGGCTCCGCTGGCGTTACTGAGCCGCCCTCCGGTGTTTCCGGGCCGATCGGTCGGCGTCGGGCCGGGCGCGGCGACCGCGCCCGGCCGGTGACGCAGCGCGTGTGGACGGTTCCGTGCCTGACGGCGTGGTTGGGTACCACCGAGTCACAGGTAGGCAAACCCATGCCCTCGGGTGGCGTCACATGTCACGACCTTTGGCGCCCGGCGGGGAATCCGCCCAGAATTGGCGGACCTCGGTCTGTGTGAGACGTATCGCCGACGTTCGTGAGGAGCCGCGCGTGCGCAAGGTACTGGTGGCAAACCGCAGTGAGATCGCGGTTCGGGTGTTCCGGGCCGCGCACGAGCTCGGGTTGCGGACGGTGGCCGTCTACACCCCCGAGGATGTCTCCGCGCTGCACCGCACGAAGGCGTCCGAGGCCTACGAGCTGTGCGAGCCGGGTCATCCGGTGCGTGGCTACCTCGACATCGACGCGCTGTTGCGGGTCGCCAAGCAGGCGGACGCCGACACGCTGCACCCGGGTTACGGGTTCCTGTCGGAGTCGGCGGTGCTGGCGGAGGCATGCGCGGCGGCTGGCGTGACGTTCGTCGGCCCGCCGCCGGCTGTGCTGCGGCTGACGGGTGACAAGGTGGCGGCCCGTAACGCGGCGATCGCCGCGGGGCTGCCGGTGCTGCGGGCCTCGGAGCCGCTGCCGGACGGCGTCGGCGCGCAGGAGGCCGCGGCCGAGGTCGGGTTCCCGCTGTTCGTGAAGGCGTCGGCGGGTGGTGGCGGGCGCGGGCTGCGCCGGGTGCTGCGTCCGGAGGACCTCGCGGAGGCGGTGGCGAGTGCGTCGCGCGAGGCGGCGGCCGCGTTCGGGGACGGCACGGTCTTCCTGGAGCAGGCGGTGGAGCGGCCGCGTCATGTCGAGGTGCAGGTCTTCGCCGACAACTACGGGAACGTGATCCACCTGTTCGAGCGGGACTGCTCGGTGCAGCGCCGGCACCAGAAGGTCGTCGAGATCGCCCCGGCGCCGGCGCTGGACGAGTCGACCCGGGACGCACTGTGTGATGCCGCGGTGCGCTTCGCCCGTCACGTCGGCTATGTGAACGCCGGGACGGTGGAGTTCCTCGTCGGGGCCGACGGCGCGTTCACGTTCATGGAGATGAACCCGCGCATCCAGGTCGAGCACACGGTGACCGAGGAGGTCACCGGTGTCGACATCGTCGCCGCGCAGCTGCGGGTCGCCGCCGGGGAGAGCCTGACCGACCTGAACCTCACCCAGGACGCGATCGCGCTGCGGGGCACCGCGATCCAGTGCCGGGTGACGACCGAGGATCCCTCGGACGGCTTCCGCCCCGACACCGGGACGATCACCTTCTACCAGTCGCCGGGCGGGCCCGGGGTCCGCCTCGACGGCGCCACCTACCCGGGGGCGGAGGTCAGCCCGTACTTCGACTCGCTGCTGGTGAAGCTGACCGCGCGTGGTTCGACGCTGGAGAAGGCGTCCCGGCGCGCCCGGCGGGCGCTGGGCGAGTTCCGGGTCCGCGGCGTGCGCACCAACATCGAGTTCCTCGGCCGGCTGCTCGAAGACCCCGACTTCCTGGCCGGCGGGGTCACGACCTCGTTCATCGACGAGCGCCCCGGCCTGGTGAACGCCCTCGACGACGGGGACGCGACGAGCCGCATGCTGGCCCGGCTGGCGGAGAGCACGGTGAACGGGCATGCCCGTCCGGCGGGGGTCGCCCTGACGGAGCCGCGCACGCTGCTCCCGCCGCTGCACCCGACCGACACCCCGGCGGCCGGGTCGCGTCAGCTCCTGACCGAGCTGGGGCCGGCCGGGTGGGCGGCGGACCTGCGGGGGCGGACCGCGCTGGCGGTCACCGACACCACGC
Organism: Frankia sp. Hr75.2; assembly: GCF_949319125.1. Lineage (NCBI taxonomy): Bacteria > Bacillati > Actinomycetota > Actinomycetes > Frankiales > Frankiaceae > Frankia > Frankia sp. Hr75.2. Next base: position 4,964 of record NZ_CASGGV010000061.1, read on the forward strand.
TGCGTGACGCGCACCAGTCGCTGCTGGCGACCCGGCTGCGCAGCTTCGACATCCTGGCCGCCGCGCCCGCGCTCGCCGAGCTCACCCCGAACCTGCTGAGCCTGGAGTGCTGGGGTGGGGCCACCTACGACGTCGCGTTGCGCTTCCTCGCCGAGGACCCGTGGGAGCGCCTGACGGCGGTGCGGGCGGCGGTGCCGAACATCTGCCTGCAGATGCTGCTGCGCGGGCGCAACGCCGTCGGCTACACCCCCTACCCGGACGACGTCGTGCGCGCGTTCGTCGCCGAGGCGGCGGCCGCCGGGCTCGACATCTTCCGGATCTTCGACGCGCTCAACGACATCGAGCAGATGCGCCCGGCGATCGCCGCCGTGCTGGAGACGAACGCCGTCGCCGAGGGCACCCTGTGCTACACCGGCGACCTGACCGACCCCGGCGAGCGGATCTACACCCTCGACTACTACCTGCGCCTGGCCGACCAGCTCGTCCAGGCCGGCGTGCACGTGTTGGCGATCAAGGACATGGCCGGGCTGCTGCGCCCGGCCGCCGCCCACGCGCTGGTCGCCGCGCTGCGGGAGCGCTTCGACGTACCCGTCCACCTGCACACCCACGACACCGCCGGTGGTCAGCTCGCCACCCTGATCGCGGCCAACGAGGCCGGGGTGGACGCCGTCGACGCGGCGGCCGCGCCGATGTCCGGCGGCACCAGCCAGCCGAACCTCTCCGCCCTGGTCGCCGCCACCGACCACACCCCGCGGGCCACCGGCATCCGGCTCGGCGCGCTGTCGGCGATGGAGTCGTACTGGGAGGCCGTGCGCGATCTCTACTCGCCGTTCGAGGCCGGGCTGCGCGCGCCGACCGGGGCGGTGTACCGGCACGAGATCCCCGGCGGGCAGCTCACCAACCTGCGCCAGCAGGCCATCAGCCTCGGCCTCGGCGACCGCTGGGCCCAGGTCACCGAGTGCTACGCGATCGCGAACGACCTGCTCGGCAAGCCGATCAAGGTCACCCCGACCAGCAAGGTCGTCGGTGACCTGGCGCTGTTCATCGCCGGCGGCTCGGTGGACGTCGACCGGCTGCGTGAGCATCCCGAGGAGTACGACCTGCCCGCCAGCGTCCTGGGCTACCTGGCCGGCGAACTCGGCACACCCCCGGCCGGCTTCGCCGAGCCGTTCCGGGAGCGGGCGCTGGCCGGCCGCCGTCCCGAGCCGCCCGCGGCCACCCTCGCCGCCGAGGACGCCGCCGCGCTGGCCGAGCCCGGCGCCGGCCGGCGGGCGGCGCTGTCCCGGCTGCTGTTCCCCGGCCCGTGGAAGGACTACCGCAAGGCCGTCGCCACCTACGGCGACTCCTCGGTGATCCCCACCGAGGCGTTCCTGTTCGGCCTGGTCCCCGGCCGCCCGGCGAGCGTCATGCTCGAACCCGGAGTCGAGATCATCGTGACGCTGGAGACGGTGGGCGAGCCGGACAGCGCCGGCATGCGCACCCTCTACCTGCGGGTCAACGGCCAGCCCCGCCCGGTTCGGGTCCGCGACAACTCGATCAAGGCGACGGCCACCGCGGCCCGGCGCGCCGACCCGTCCGACCCGACCCACGTCGGCGCCGGCCTGCCCGGGATCGTCACCTTCGCCGTCGCGGCCGGCGACGAGATCGAGAAGGGCCAGAAACTCGCCGTGGTCGAGGCCATGAAGATGGAGGCCGCGGTCACCAGCCCGGCCGCCGGGAAGATCGCCGAACTCGTCCGCTCCAGCGGCGAATCGGTCGAGGTCGGCGACCTTCTCCTGATCCTGCGCCCCTGACGGCACGTTGCCCGCCGCACTACCCCGTAGCTAGTCGATCTTCATAGGTTAGGGGCTTATCCTCAGGCCGAGGCTGTGATCTTGAAAGCTTAGGAGTTTTCCTGCGACGCGCACCGAGGCCAGGCCCTGGCCGCCGAACCTCGGTGCGCCGGCCCGAGACGGGCGTCGCGCCGGAACCTTCCACGCCTACCACCCCGACCCGCTGATTTCGAGCTCCTGATCACCGCCGAGCGGGGGTTGGCCAGCACCCGGTGGGACACCCGCGCCTCAGAGCTGGTGCGCGCCGTGCCCGGAGCGGCCCGAGCGGCTCGGGCCGTCGTCCGCTGACCGGGTCGCCCCACCGGCCGGGCGGCGCAGCCGGGACGGGTGGAACACCCAGGCGCGCATCAGCAGGAACCGGACCACCGTCGACGCCAGGTTCGCCAGCACGAGCACGCTGACCTCCGGGAACCGCCCCGGGGAGTCGCTCGCCGCGTGCAGCGCGGCCAGCGAGCCGCTGGTCAGGAGCAGCCCGATGGCGAAGACGAACAGCCCCTGCAGGTGATGGCGGCCGGCGTCGCCGCGGCCGGTGACCCCGAAGGTGAGCCGGCGGTTGGCGGCCGTGTTCGCGACCGCCGTCACCAGCAGCGCGATCAGGTTCGCGGCCTGGGCCCCGGTCGCGGTGCGCAGCAGCACGAACAGCACCAGGTAGGCCAGTGTGCTGGCGATCCCCACCCCGGCGAACCGCAGCAGCTGCCCGGTCAGCCCGGCGGGCACTCCGATCACCGTCGCCCGGTTGCCGGCCGCTCCGGACGCTGCCGCTCCGGCCGCCGCTGTTCCGGGAGCTCCGGCTCCGGGAGCTGCTTCGGGGGCTCCGCCTGCGGCCACTCCGCCTCCGCTCGTGGTCGTTCCGGGCCCGGTCGTTTCGAACCGGGCCGGCTGGTCCGTGTCCGCGCCCGTGCTGGGCGTCCAGGCCAAGGGAGCGCGCCCGAACTCGTGCCGCAGCTGCGCGACGGGCAGCGCACCCGTCCCGAGGGCCCGGGCGAGCCGGGCGACGCCCTTCAGATCCGCCATCGCGGTCGCGAGGACGTCCACCCGGCTGTCGGGATCGTCGACCCAGTCCACCGGGACCTCGTGGATGCGCAGGCCGCACCGCTCGGCGATGACCAGCATCTCCGTGTCGAAGAACCATCCGGTGTCCTGGACCAGCGGCAGCAGGCTCGTGGCGACGTCCGCGCGGATGGCCTTGAAACCGCACTGGGCGTCGGTGAACCGGGCGGCGAGGGTGCCGCGCAGCAGCAGGTTGTAGCAGCGCGAGATCACCTCCCGCTTCGGGCCGCGCACGACCCGGGACGACCGTGAGAGCCGGGTCCCGATCGCGAGGTCGGAATGCCCCGAGATCAGCGGGGCGACCAGGGGGAGCAGCGCGGCCAGGTCCGTCGATAGATCGACGTCCATGTAGGCCAGGACGGGTGCGGCGGAGGCGCCCCAGGCGGTACGCAGCGCCCGGCCGCGTCCCTTCGCCTCGAGGTGGATCACCGAGACCTCGGGCAGCTCGCCCGCCAGCGCGCGGGCGATCACCAGTGTCGTGTCGGTGCTGGCGTTGTCGGCGACCGTGATCCGGAACGGATACGGAAAGGCCCCCCGCAGGTGGGCGTGCAGCCGGCGCACGCAGGGAGCCAGGTCGTTCTCCTCGTTGTAGACCGGGACGACCACGTCGAGCACGGGCTGGCCGGCCGGGAGCAGTCCGGCCCGCGGCCTGGGCACCAGGTCGGTCCGTTCCGCCGTCACCGCGTGGGAGCTGGTCACCCTGCCGCCGCTGGTCCTGGCATCCGTCGTCATGTTGTTCACGGTCCGCCCAGGGCCTGTGCCCGGCGTGTGCCATCCCTGTGCCCCCGCTGTGAGACCAGCCCCCCGGGCTGGGCCGGGCCGGGTTGGGCGTCTCGGTGCGCCGGCCGTCGGCGGGCCTCGGTTTGGCGGTGGAGGCCTCGGGTCCGTTTTGGTGCTCGGCTACTCGCCGTTTGGTTTCTTTCTCGCCGTTTCAGGGGGCATTCCCGGCGAAATTCGCTCTGAAAGGGCGAGCGAGATGCGAAACGGCGAGCAGGCCACCCCGATGTGCGGGGTTTTTGTCCGATAGGTGACGGTCTGACCTCGTCGTGGTGGTGCGGGCTGTGGCTCCGCTGCTCGTGAGCGCGGGACCGCCCCGACACCTGGCTTGCTGTTCGTGAGGGCGGGACCGCCCCGACACGCTGGCTGGAGTGGGCCCCGCTCCCCGCCCCCCGCTCCCCGTCTCCCTGGACCGGGCACAACGATGTGTGGCGGGTGGGTGAGTCCATACCC
>NZ_CASGGV010000062.1:0-8769 GCF_949319125.1 Frankia sp. Hr75.2
CCAGTTCGACAGCGAGCTGGACAACGCCGTCCGGGCGTTCCAGCAGAGCCGCGGGCTGTCGGTCGACGGCATCATCGGACCCGACACCTTCCGGGCCATCGAGGAGGCTCGCCGCCGCCTCGGCGACCGGCTCCTTCACTACAGCGTCACTCACCCGTTCGTCGGCGATGACGTCGCCGCCCTGCAGGAGCGGCTGTCGAACATGGGCTTCGACGTCGGCCGCGCGGACGGCATCTTCGGAGCACGGACGGACTCGGCCGTGCGGGACTTCCAGCGCAACCGGGGCCTCGACCCCGACGGCCTCTGCGGGCCGCGGACCCTGCGCGAGCTCAAGCGCCTCGAGCGCACAGTCACCGGTGGCCGCCCGGACGTCCTGCGCGAGTCCATGCGCCTGCTGGCCCGGGGGCCGTCGCTGCTCGGCATGGTCGTCGCCATCGACCCCGGGCACGGCGGCGACGACCTTGGCGTGTCCAGTGGTGGGCTGTGCGAGCGTGACCTGATGGCCGACCTGGCCTCACGGTTGGAGGCCCGGCTGCTCGCGTCCGGCCTGGAGGCCTACCCGGTGCACGGGCCACACGAGTCGCCGCCCGAGGCGGAACGCGCGGCGCGGGCGAACGAGATCGGCGCCGACCTGCTGGTCTCGCTGCACGTGGACGCGAGCGGCTCCGCGCAGGCCCAGGGTGTCTCGACGTACTACTACGGCCACGCGCGAGGCTCGTCGGCGGTCGGTGAGCGCTTCGCCGCGCTGGTGCAGCGCGAGATCGTCTCGCGGACCGACATGGTGGACTGCCGCGCCCATCCCAAGACCTGGGAGCTGCTCCGCCGAACCAGGATGCCCGCTGTCCAGATCGACCTCGGCTACCTCAGCAACACTCACGACGCCGCCGCGCTGGCGTCGACCGAGTTCCGGGCCGCCGTCGCGGAGGGCCTGCTCGCCGCCACACAGCGCCTGTTCCTGCCGCCGGAGCAGGACCCGCCAACGGGGCAGCTGCGCGTCCCGCGCATCGCGGCGCGCGCATGAGGCCTCGCCGCACCACGCCTGGCTACTGCCGCCGCCGGCCGTGCCGGACGGCTCCGCGGTCGCTCCCCCGTCCCGCACGCTTGTCGTGTTTCACTACCGCGACCGGCTTTGTGGTGGACGTCCCGGGAACGTGTAATCCGTTGGCGAGGTTTCACGTGGAACAGGTCACGGCGTGCCCGTGGCCACATGCGCTGACGACCGTCCTAGGCTGTCCGAAGTAAGCGGAAGAATCGGCCGGGGACGGTCGTCCGGACCGCTGGGAGGGCTGGCTCGATGAGTCGTCGGATCGCGAACATCACTCTCGACAACATCGACGACCTGCCGCTCCCCTGTCGCAGGTGCGTCTTCTGGGAGCTCGACCCGGTGGCCCGCAGCCGGGCCGAGGAGGCCGGCGGCACGGACATCGAGAAGGAGGCCTGGGTCTCGGCGGCGCTTCTCGAATGGGGTAGCTGCGGAAAAGTCGTGTATATCGACAACGTCCCGGCCGGGTTCGTCATGTTCGCGCCGCCGGCGTACGTCCCGCGCTCCGTGGCGTTCCCGACCAGCCCCGTCAGCCCGGACGCGGTGCTGCTCATGACCGCACAGATCGTCCAGGAGTTCACCGGCCAGGGCCTGGGCCGGGTGCTCATCCAGTCGGTGGCCAAGGAGATCACGCGGCGCGGCTACCGCGCTCTGGAGGCGTTCGGCGACCTGCGCGACTCCGGCACCCGCTGCGTGGTGCCCGCCGACTACCTGCTCGCGGTCGGGTTCAAGACGGTTCGCCCGCACCACCGCTGGCCCCGCCTGCGCCTCGAGGTGAAGAACGCCGTCAGCTGGCGGGAGGACGTCGAGGTCGCCCTGGAGCGCCTGCTCGGCTCGATGAATCCCGAAGGCGTCCTGCGCCAGGTGAACCCCGTCCCCGGTACCGTCTGAGCGGGACCGCACCGGGACGGGCACACACCCCGGACATGCCTCGGGGCGCACGTGTCCGCCACGTGCGCCCCGAGGCCTGGTACCGAGGTCAGGAGACCTTCGAGTTCGGGGACATCACCTCGACGATCCGCTCCAGGTCCTCGATCGTCGCGAACTCCACGGTGATGCGGCCCTTGCTGCGGCCCATGTCCACCTTGACCCGGGTCTCCAACCGGTCCGACAGGCGGTCGGCGATGCTGGTCAGCGCCGGCTCGGCCGCCCGCGGCCCGCGCGGAGCCCGCTTGCGGGGCCCCTCCTCGCCGAGGGCCACGATCTCCTCCACCGCCCGCACGGACAGGCCCTCGGCGACGATGCGCGTCGCCAGCCTGTCCTGGGCGTCGGGGTTCTCCAGCGAGAGCAGTGCGCGGGCGTGCCCGGCGGACAGCACTCCGGCCGCCACCCGACGCTGCACCGCCGGCGGCAGCCCGAGCAGGCGAATCGTGTTCGTGACGTGCGAGCGCGACCGGCCCAGGCGCCCGGCCAGCTCCTCGTGGGTCGCCCCGAAGTCACGCAACAGCTGCTCGTAGGCCGCGGCCTCCTCGAGCGGGTTGAGCTGCTGGCGGTGCAGGTTCTCCAGCAGGGCGTCGCGCAGCATGGCGTCGTCCGCGGTGTCCCGGACGATGGCGGGCACCCGCTCCAGCCCGGCGAGCTTCGACGCGCGCCAGCGCCGCTCGCCCATGACCAGCTCGTAGCGGCCGGGCAGGAGCTCCCGGACGACGATCGGCTGCAGTAGCCCCACCTCGCGCAGGCTCGCGGCGAGCTCCGCGATGGCGTCCTCGTCGAAGTGGGTGCGTGGCTGGCGCGGATTCGGGGTCACCGAGTCCACCGGGATCTCCCGGAAGACCGCGCCCGCGACCGGGACGGGAGCCGCTGCCGGAGCGTGGTCCAGGCCGTTGCTCTGGTAGCCGTCCTGCGGCTCGGCAGCCGCCGGAATGAGCGCGCCAAGACCACGACCCAGACCACCACGCCGCGCCGTCATCGACCGGCCCCGTTCAGGTTCGGACCGCCAGGACCCGCGGCACCGCCGTGCGGGCCGTAGCCGTTGGGCCGTCCGTACCCGTCCCGGGTGCTGGGTGCACCCGGGACCATCGGCCCGTCCGGAACGGCAAAGCCGTCCGGCGTGGACGGCCCGGCCGGAGCGGCGTGACCGCCCGGCGAGTCGTAGCCGTCGGCGGGCGTGCCGTACCGGTCGTCGTCGGCGGGGTAGCTGTCGTCAGCGCCGTATCCATTGGCGGCGCCGTATCTGTCGGTGGCGTTGTAGCCATCCGTGCCGTAGCCGTCGGCGGCGTAGTCGTCCGCGCCGCGGCCGTCTGCGCGGCTGTCTGCACGTCCGTCGCTGCGGCCGTTTGCGCCGCCGTCTGCGCCGTAGCCGGACGGCGGGCCGTGCCGGTCAGGGCTGGCCTGGACGGCGCCCGTGCCGCGGCCGGTGGGCGGCGCGTGCCCTGCGGGGGAGCGGCCGTTCACCGGAGCCCCACCGGTCGGGATGGGGCCGCTGGGAGCCCCATCGCGGGCGCTCCCGGCGGTGCCACGTGGAGCCGGGTCGACTCCGCGCTCGGCGAGCTCGCGAGCAGCGGCCAGGTAGGACAGCGACCCGCGGGAGGCGGGGTCGTAGGTCAGGACGGACTGACCGTAGCTCGGTGCCTCGGCCAGCCGGACGTTGCGCGGGATCGTGGTGCTCAGCACCCTGTCCCCGAAATGCTCCTTCACCTCGTGCACGACCTGATCGGCGAGCCGGGTGCGCGAGTCGTACATGGTCAGCAGGATGGTCGACAGCCGGAGCTCCTGATTGAGATGGGCCTGGACCAGCTCGACGTTACGCAGCAGCTGACCAAGACCCTCCAGCGCGTAGTACTCACACTGGATCGGGATCAGGAGCTCCCGGGCCGCCACGAGCGCGTTGACCGTGAGCAGCCCCAGCGACGGCGGGCAGTCGATGAGGACGTAGTCGACCTCGTTCCGCATGCCGTCGATGGCCCGACGCAGGCGGGTCTCCCGCGCGACCATCGAGACCAGCTCGATCTCGGCGCCCGCGAGGTCGATCGTCGCCGGTGCGCAGAACAGCCCGCTGGACTCGCTGGACCGCACGACGACCTCGTCGAGTGGGCGGTCACCGAGCAGCACCTCGTAGATCGAGGGAGTGCCGGACCGGTGGTCCACACCGAGCGCCGTGGAGGCGTTCCCCTGCGGGTCCAGGTCCACGACCAGTACACGGACTCCGTGCATGGCCAGTGCGGCGGCCAGATTGACGGTGGTCGTCGTCTTGCCGACGCCACCCTTCTGGTTGGCGACAGTGATGACACGTCGCCGGCTGGGTCGAGGAAAGGGTCGTCGTCGTTCCATCGTCAGTGCTTCCACCGCTGCTGCCGCCGCCGCTCCGATCGGGGTCGAGGAGTCAAGGGGGTCCAGGCCCGGGAGGCCGGACGTGTCACCCGGACTCCCCCCGTGTGCCAGGCCGCCTCGACCCGCCGACGCTGCTTCAGGTGCCCTCGCCGTCTGATATGGCATCGCTGTTTCACGTGGAACGGGACCTCCCACGTGCCGGTCGATCACGAGTGCCCTCCCGTGGTCGCCGTGGCTGTGTCGTCCGTCTGGCCTGCCGGTCATCCGCGCCGCGCCGTCCCCTCCCGCCGTCCCCTTGGGTCGCCTGAGGTGACCGCGTCGCGCACAGAACACGGGTGGGTTCGTCCACCAGGCCAGCCCCGCACGTCATGACGTTCACCTCGCGCCAACCCTGGGAATCGAGATCACTACGCGCGGCCTGCAATTCCTCAAGGATTCGCGAACCGCGCAGTGCAAGCATGACACCGCCCGGACGGGTCATCGGCAGCAGTACCGCGCCAAGACGTCCCAAAGGGGCTACTGCGCGCGCCACCGTAACGTCGAATGTGCGATGCGGAGGCAGCTCGGCGACGTCCGGCGCTCGTCCCCGTACGACCTCCACCTGACCCGCCAGACCGAGCTCGGCCACGGCTTCCGCGAGGAAACGGCAGCGCCTTTCCATCGGCTCGAGCAGGGTCACCCTCAGGTCGGGGCGGGCGAGCGCGAGCGGAATTCCGGGAAGGCCGGCGCCGCTGCCGACGTCGACGACCTCGAGGGCGGCCTCGTCAGAGCCGGGGGAGGCGGAACGGGTGGGGACGGCCTCGGCCAGGACCGCGCTGTTGAGAAGGTGGCGCTCCCAGAGCCGGCCGGTCTCCCGCGGACCGATCAGCCCTCGCTCGACTCCTGCCGTCGAAAGCATCTCGACATACCGCACCGCGAGACCGAAACGATCACCGAAGACGGTCCGAGCGGCGTCGGGAACCACCTCGGCGGCGCCGGTCGGGCCTTCGGATGTCGTCGCCGGCGCAGCCGAGGAATCCGACGGCGGGGGCAGCGGATCGCCGGGGGAGGAGTCGGGGCGGAGGCCGCCCGCCGTCCCTTCGGGCGGTGTCACCGATTCACCTCAACCACCGGAGCACCCGGCAGGCCCAGCCGGCCAAGCTGAGCGGTCCGAGCTGTCGACCAGGTCACGAAGGCGCGCCAGGCACGCGGATCCAGGCTCGGATGTGGCCCGCCCCGGGCTGAGAGCGGACGGTCCGGACATCCCGGAATGGACGAGCGAGCGGCAGGCGGCCGCGGCGGCTCGGGGCGAGACGGGAGGGTGCGACGCGAAAGCACCACACCAGCATCCCCGGTGGACCCGTGCTGGCGCGTCAGGTGATGCCTCTGATAGGTGCTGTGTCGGGAATTCGGCGCCAGAAACCCGACACCGCGGGCAGATGTTTCCCGTGAATCATCCATCGCTCGCGGCGGGACGAGCGGAGCAGGCGGAGTCGACCACCAAGCCGGCGGGCAGGTTCACCCGCATCCAACCAGCACTGACACAAACTCCGACCAACGTCGCCGACCTGGCTCTGCGAGACGATCCCCGCTACGCAAAGTAATAGATCTTTCGATCACCGGTCTGGTGGTCTGGCGGTCTGGCGCACAGGAGCGGGTTGGCCCGGATCTTCCGCCTGGCTGCAGGACACCGCGTCGACGACGATCCGGTCAGTTCTGCGTACCCCGGGCGGTCGGCTGATCGGACAATGACCAGGTCAGAGTCGCTCCTGCGCTGAGATCACGAAACCGGGTCCAGGGCCCGGGGAGCGGCTCGCCGTCACGTCTCAGCCCGACCGGTATGCGACCATCCACCCCGCCGACCTGTTGGTTCACCAACCGAAGTTGTCCGTGAGGAAGGGTGATCTCGACCGATGGGGCGACCGGCGGAGTGACGATGAGCAGGTCTGTTCCCGGCTGGACGGGGCCCAGTCCAAGCCAGGCGAGCACGTACCAGGCGGACAGGCCCCCGGTGTCGTCATTTCCGGGCAGACCGTCGGGAGTATCCCGGAACAAAGTCCGGCGCGTCCGGTCGAGAGCGTCGATCGTCAGATCGACGGCGCCGAACGATCCACCGAGCCAGGGCACGAGAAGGCTGGGCTGGTTTCCCATCTCCGCATGTGCCCCGATCGGGCCGTCGTCGAGCCGGGCGAGGAAGTCGGCGAGCCGGTCGACCGCGACGCGCCGTCCGCCCATCGCCTCGGCGAGGCCATCGGGATCCTGCGGAACCAGCCATGAGTACTGGGCCGCGGTGCCTTCGGTGTAGCCGGGCAGGGTCGTCGGCTCCACCGGTAGAAAGCCACCGTCCGTGCTGCGCGGGGCGGGCAGCTTACTGACCGGATCCCATACCGACCGCCAGCGCGTCGACCGTTCGGTGAAGATAGCCGCGATTTCGGGCCGGTTCGCGGCAAGCGCCAGTTGCGCTGTCGCGAAGTCCGCGAGGGCGTACTCGAGAGTGATGGACACAGCATCCGCGGTGCCGGCGTGGCCGACCGGGACGAAGCCGAGTCGGTCGTACTCGGCCGCGAACGGGCGGCGGGCCGCGCTGGCCAGCGCGGCGGCCAAAGCCTGTGCTGGGTCAAGGGGCAACCCGAGAGCCACCGCCTCGGCAAGCAGGACCGTGCCGCCGTCGCCAGGCATGACGTCGGGCCGACTGGTCGCGAGAGTCCATCCTGGCACCGACCCGGTCTGCATGGCGCCGGCCATCAACGACCATGCGGTGTCGGTGGCGACGTCCGGAGCCAGCATCGCCAGTAATGGGAACGAGCTGCGGTAGGCGTCCCAGCCCGCGATCCCGCTGCGTGCGGTCCATCCCTGGGCGGCGGCGGTGGATCCGTCCCAGCCACGGTAGGTGCCGTCGGCATCGCTGACGGCACCGGGGCCCAGCATCGCGTGATAGAGCGCTGTGTACAGGGTGCGTAACTCGGACCGTGGCGCGGAGGCGACACACACGGTCGACAGCCTCCGGTTCCATTCGGTGCGGGTGGCGCTCGCGACCGCGTCGACACTGCTGGGGTACTCGGCCTCGAGGTTGGCGCGCGCCCCCTCGACGCTGGTATACGACACAGCAGCACGGAGCATGACCGCTCCGTCTGCTGCCGGTGGCATTCTCAGCCAGACTCCGACCGATGCGGAACGCGACGTCGCGGTGGGTCCTCCTTCGTCGGCCACGTCTGGGCTCAGTGACCATCGCCCCGCCGACCAGGTGCCCACAGCCGCCGGCGGCCGATCGGGTCTCGCGACGAAGTAAAGCGTGCTGACGGCTGGTTGCCGGCAGAAGACCCGGCTGGTCACCGAGCCTGAAACCTCCCCGGTGGCGGAGTCCACATGCAGGTCCGCCCGGCCGGCGCCGTCGGCACGGCGTCCCACGTCGAGGACCAGGGATCCCGCCACGCCTGCCGGAAACGAGAAGCGACCAATCGCCGCACGGGCTCCGGCGGCGAGATCCACACCTATCCGATCACCCACCGGCGAGGTGACCTGAACGCTGTAGCGACCGGGTGTGGCCGACTCGTCGCCATGAGAGAATCCGGCGCCCCACAACGATGGCTCGTCCACGGCGCCGGTGGGTGGATAGAAGGGATAGGAGCCGGTAGACGGCATGATCGAAATATCCTGGGCCGCAGGACACGACGTGCCATGTAAGTGGGTCAGGCTGAATCCGTCTATTACCGAGTCGGTGTACCGGTACCCGCCCGACCCCGCAGCCGCCCGTCCGTTGGTGTCCGGGCTCCACTGGACCATCCCGAACGGCGCCGCGGCTCCTGGAAAGGCACCCGCGACCCCATCGCCGGGTATGACATCATGACGCTGCTGCGCAGTGCCGATAAACGGGTCGACAAACTTGGCCAGGTCGTCGCCTGCGGAGACAGCGTCCGCGGTCTGAGTCGCGAGGTCTGATGCCCGTGTAGTTCTGCCGTGGGCACCCGGCCGCATTTCGATAAGTAGACCCGCGGCTGCGGCCATTGCGACCAGCAGAGACAGTACAACCGATGCGACCGTGCGGGCACGCCAACCTCCGACAGACACGCACAATCCCTTTCCGACGGTCATCGACGCGGCCGGTCAGGTAAAAAAATACGGCGAGTCTCAGGCCATCTCCGTCCGCCAGGGCAGCACTGTTCCATGCTCGCGACCTGTTACGGAGGCCGGACCAGGAGGCTCTGGTCCGGCGGAGCTCTCTTCTGCGGTCCGGACTGGACGCATATTGGGCTATGCGCATACACCGCCAGTCGGGATCAGTGGCGACCGCATCCTCCTCGAGGATATCGGATCGACCGCCTCACGACTGGCAAAGGCAGGACATACCCCTTGCGACGCGAGGAGTTGCCCGGCATCACCGGCTCTCGCGTTGCCCACGCCCGTCGCTGAGCATCGTGAACCGGATCGCGCACCTGAGGACATTACCCATGCTCAGCAGCACCGACACAGGTCCCCCG
>NZ_CASGGV010000063.1:0-8755 GCF_949319125.1 Frankia sp. Hr75.2
GACGAGTGACGGCCGTCGCCGCTCGGCCCGCCAGGCGTCGGTGATGACGTTTCTGGCGATCGTGAACAGGTACGAGCGAACTCCGTCGGGCCGAAGCGACACGTTGCGGGATCGCACGCCGCTGGGCCAGCCCTGACCGCGCAAAGTGAGCAGCAGCTCACCGGTGCCGACCTCGCCGCGGTCATGGCCGGTCGGTGACCCCACATCGACCGGTCCTGATCCGGTCCTGACAAGCTTTCGGACGTTCTGCCCCTACTTGCCGAGGAGCGCCGGCGATGCAGGAACCGACATCGGAGCCCGACGGTACGGACCGGACCAGGCCAGTCTGCGGGAACGAATCCGGTGGCGAGCCGGCGGTGTCCCGTCCGGCCGGTGATCCTCCGGGTGGGCCGTCCTTGGCTGAGGTGGAAGATCCGCGTCAGGACCTGTCCTCGCCGCCGGGAACCGACGACGAGACGGGGCGCGGCGGCTACCTGCATCCATCCGAGGGGTATCCGCTCGGCGAGGACGAGCGCGCCCAGCCGTCGGTCGTCCCGCCGGCGAGCCCGGGGCCGGATGCGTCCGATCCTGTCGGCGGGGCCGCCGTGGGCCCGGGATCGGGTCCCAGCCGGCGCCGTAACGTTCTGCTTGTGGTGGCGGCCTGCGTGGCCGCTCTGATCATCGCGGTTCCGGTGGTCGTCTGGACCTCGTCGGGGTCGAACGGTTCGGGGTCGAACGGTTCGGGGTCGGCGGGTGGAAATCTCCGTGACGCGGACGGGGAGATCGTGGAGGGGCCGAAGGGGGTCCGTCCGGAACAGGACACGGCGGGATCCGCGTCCCAGCAAGTCGGCGTGGCAGGCAGCTCCGTGGCACCGGTCACCCCGGAGGCCGGCGGGGAACCGTCGAGGCAGGTGCCCACCTCGGGTCCCGGTGGTTCGGGGTCCAAGCCCGACGGTTCGGGGTCGCTCGCGCCCGCCGACGCGCCCGCGCCGACGGTTCCGCCCGCGTCCCAGGGTGCGCGGGCCCCCGCGCCTCCGGCCGCGCCGGCTCCTGCGCCTACGTCCGCACCCGCACCCGCACCCGCACCCGCACCGAATCCGAATCCGAATCCGTACTCGGCGACGCAGGTGTGTGGGTCGGGGTATTCGCAGATCGACCGGCATTCTCTGGCGGGTGACACGGCGGTGATCTATCTGCTGTACAACGGTAGTCGGAACTGTGTGGTGACGTTGAAGTCGGGGTCGGGTGTGGGGGTGGCCGAGTCGATGGGTGCGTGGGTGCAGGTGGAAGGTAGTTCGGCGCGGCAGTCTGATTCGGGCAGTTTTCAGTACTACGCGGGGCCGGTGTACGTATACGCGCCGGGGAAGTGTGTGAAGTGGGGCGGTAGTTACGCTGGCTCGTCCTGGGGGAGCGGCTGGGAGCACTGCGGCTGAGACCGCCACGGCCGGGACTGCAGGCCGACTGGACCCGGACCCATCCGGCCGGCCGGCCTGACCGGACCGCACCCGGTCGTCACAGCCCGATGAGCCGGGCGATCTCACGCATCTGATAGCGAAGTACGTCTCCCTGGCCTCGACGAGGGTGTTCAGCCGGCCGAAGAGCTCGAAGTTCACCGCGCCGAACAGGTAAATCCAACCGATGACGCCCCGCGCCAGCATGGATACGGGCAGCTCGGGGGTTCACCCGGCCGTTCGTCCTCGACTCGACCGCCACCATCGCCGTCTTCGGGCGCACCCCGAGGCCGGTCGACGAGGCGCTCTGCGAGGCGGCGCGGCACCTGCGCTGCTGAGGGCAGCACGCGAAGTCGGGGGCAACGCCCGCGGATGGCGTGAGCCCCGATCGTGATGTTGGGGTCGTCGGTTGCAGGCGGTGGCTCTTTGGAGGGCTTCGCCCCCTGTCTATGGGCGGCGTGAACGGAACGGCCAGGGTCTCCGGCCCTCGGGAGTTACTCAGAACCACGTCGTATCCGGTGGAGACGGCAAGTCTCGCCAACGTTCCACCGAGGTTCCACTGCCGTTCAGTCCGAGAGTCGTCATACCTCGGACAACCTCCAGTGGTAGGGGGCGCTGGCACGCCATGCTCGCCGGCGCGTCGCCAGCCCGCACCTCGCAAACGTCCTGACTATGGTCGTAGTTCATGGATCGCTTTGCTCCTGAGCGTCATTGGATCGACTGGCACCGGCAGTACGAGGTCACGGGATCGTCTTTGCGTCGCCGCCTCGCTATCGTCCAGCGGCGCATCCGGCAGACGCTGGACAAGCAGCCAAGAGGAGAGATCCGCGTTTTGAGCATGTGCGCCGGCCAAGGCCGCGACATCCTCGGCGTACTGGCTGATCATGAGCGTCACGACGATGTAGCGGTCAGACTGGTCGAACTCGATCCCGATCTTGCCGCCGACGCCGATCGCCAGGCGCGTTCCGCTGGACTGGAGGGTGTGGAAATCGTAGTGGGCGACGCTTCGAGCACGAGCGTGTACGAGGGTGTCGCCCCGGCAGACCTAGCCCTGGTCTGCGGGGTGTTCGGGAATCTCAGCGACGCGGATGTACGGCACACCGTCGAGCAACTACCGCGACTGCTCCGGCCAGCCGGGACCGTGATCTGGACACGTCATCGCCGTTCACCCGATCTCACTCCCTCTGTGCGGACCTGGTTCGCCGACGCAGGGTTCGAGGAGGTGGGGTTCGACATGGAAGAGGGTTTCCTTATCGGTGTCGGAACCCATCGGCTGGTTGGCCCTACGCTGCCTTACCTGCCGAAGATTCGGCTGTTCGAGTTCATCGGTGATGGCGAAGACGCCCACCGATAGCAAGATTGCGCGCATCGCTCGGAAGGGCCGTCAGGTTTAGCGACCCCTGTAGCAACGGGCACGGACGTCCACAGACAACGGTGGACGTCCGTGGACATGCGGAGCTGTGACAGGACGTATGTCGCTGAGCGTATTCCGTGCCTTCTAAGTGATCGGGGCCAGCAGCGCGGCGGCGCGGTCGACGGCGGCCGGGCCAAGCACATCCCACACCGGGCTCGCGAGGCGATCCGTCGTCGCCTCCAACTCGTCGGCAGCGGCCAGGGAGGCCGCGGTCGGCGCGTCCTCGGCGTCGAGCCAGCCACGGGCCCGCAGCCGGTCGGCCGCGGCCGTCCACTCGTCCTCGGTCCAGCCCCGGATCCGCTGGTAGAAGGCGCGGTCGGGGCCGCCCCGGCTGGTCCGCCAGACGAGACTCTCCAGGCCGTCGACACCGGCGGTGACCAGCGCGGCGACGTGCCCATCGCCACGGTGCTCCCGCAGGATGGTGGCCGCCTGCCAGACAGTGCCGAGCGGGTCGTCGGGCCAGGGCAGTGCGGCGTTCGCGGCGCCCAGCACCCGGCCGGCGACTGACACGCGCTCGGCCGCCGAGCGCAGCAGCGTGGCCAGTTCAGCCAGCTCGTCCGCGTCGGTCGCCGCGACAAGCGGAGCAAGTGCCGCGCGGGCGCCGTCGAGCCGGACGGCCAGCGCCTTCTCCGGGGGGATCCTGGTCCAGACCTCCGGCAGCACCCTGGCCACCATCACGGGCGAGTACCCGAAGAAGGCCGCGACGACCGGCCCGGCCTCGACCGGCCCCAGCGGTGCCGTCCGGCCGGCGAAGTAGGCCCGCCACGGGCTGCGCAGCCCGGCGTCCGCCCACACCGCCAGACTGGCCGGCGCGGAGAAGCTGACCGCGTGTACCGGTTCGAACAACTGCCACATTCTCCGCGCCACGTTCATCTCGGCCATGGGCCAACACAATCCCGCCCGTCAGGGCGGGGTCAAGAAGTGTGATGCCGGCCCGGGCCCCTCCCGGCCGGCATCACACGGAGTTCAGGACGGGTCCGGTCTCAGAACTTGGCATGGTGCGCCGGTGTCCGCGCCGGCCGGTCGCGCGGTGCCGACGGTCATCACGTGATGACGCCCCGTTGTGCCGGCCGGGTGCCCGACACCCTGCCCCGGACAGCGATCTTCTGGCCACACCAAGGGCGACGGAGCCTCCCACCGCCAACCAGGAAACCAGGAAACCAGACTGATGTTCTGGTGGTTTCCCTAGCGTGCCGGCGGCGGTCCGCGCGTATGTTCGGCTCTGTCGTTCAGTTTACGGTCCGCCTCGCGCCGAATTTTCCACATCACGGCATAGCGTTCAGGAAGTAACCGGTTTTCCAGTCCATCCAGGGAGCCAGTTGTGACAATCGCGCGGCGAATCGTCGATGTTGACCGGGGGCGGCATGGTATGACGCGCTCGGGTTTCTGGTGGCGTGCCCCGCGCGTGGAGCATGGGCGTCACCCGCGTGAGGGAAGCGACGGGAGAGCACGGGGGCGGGGTGCGGCGGGCCGCGGTGACAGCATTGACGTTCCCATTCGGCCGCTTACTCCGATGGACGCACTCATACTCGGATACCAGCGAGCATTCCCGAAGACGCCGCTGGCGGTCGGCTGCCTGTTGGTCGCCGACGGCCCCGTGCCAGGAGTCCAGGCGTTGCGCGAGCTTGTCGCGGACCGGGCGCACGACTTTCCTCCGCTGACCCATCGGATCGCCTCGGCCGGGCGGGGCCGGCCGGTCTGGGTGGCGGACCCCGATTTCGACCCAGCCCGGCACGTTCACGAGTACCGGCTCCCCGCAGAGTCGGGGCTCGCCGGACTGCGCGAGGCGGTGGGGCGGCTGTCAGCGGTCGAGATCTCGTTGGACGCTCCGCCGTGGCAGCTCTGGTTGCTCCACGGCCCCCGCCGCGACGGCTTCACCCTGCTGTACCGCGCCAGCCACGTGTGGATAGACGGGACGGCACTGAACGTGGTGCTGGAAAAGCTGTTCGGCCTGTCCGGCCCAGAATCGGAGCGCGAACCTCTGCGGATGTCGCGGGATCGCCGGCCCGGCCCCCGAGCCGTCTGTCGGGCCGTCGCTCACTCACTCGGATGGCTTACCCGGACGTCCACGATCGGCCCGCTCTCGGCGGCACCCACGGGATACCCGCACCACACCTGGCTGGAGGTGGACTTGGCCAGGCTACGGGCGATCAGCCGCGCCTACGAGGTGACCGTGAACGACGTCTTCCTGGCCGCGCTCGCCGGCGCTCTGCGTGCCTGGCCCCGCCCCGGCTCCGATCGGCCCGGCCGGCTCCGGGGCCAGATGCACGCCGCGATGCCGGTCAGTACCCGCCGTGCGGCCGAGCGGGACCACATGAGCAACTACCTGACCACCGTACGGATCACGCTGCCTTACGGTGAGGCGTTGGTCCACCGGCGCGTGGAGGCGATCCACCGGCAGACCGTCCGACACAAGCGGGGCGGGACTCCGGGCGTCGCGGAACGTCTCTTCCTCTGGACGGTTCCCGCGCCGTTGCGACCGGCCGTGCTGTCCACCGGGATCATGTCCCACGTCTTCGCGCTGACCGCGTCCAACCCGGGCGGACTGTCCGGTCCGCTTGAGATCCTCGGTCGACGAGTCACCGCCGCCGTGCCCGCCCCTCCGCTCCCCGCAGGCCAACGCCTGGCGGTCCTGCTCGGCGGGCTCGACGGGCAGGCGTGCATCGGTTTCACGATGGACGGGTCGGTGCGGGACGGGGCGCGGCTGCCGGAACTCGTCGAGGCCGAACTGGACGCGCTCGAGGCAGCGGCCGGCCTCCGCCACGGCCCGGTCCGGAGCCCGGCCGAGACCACGTGTTCGGCTGATCTCGTGGCGACGATGCCGATGGACTCGTCCGTCGACGATGGACTCGTCCGTCGCGGACCTCGCCGACACACGGGTTCGGTGCAGGTCGATCCCTTCCAGGGCCGCCCGATCGTCCAGCCGCCCGGATACCCCGACCGGCACGGTCAGCGCCAGCAGCTCCAGTCGCTTGTACAGCTCCTCGCGCGCCGCGGCCTCGCCACACGTCCCGGCGAGGTTTACCAGCCAGACCAGCCCACTCCCGACATGACACACCGAAGTTGATCATCTTTGTGTGGGACGCGGTCCAGGGCCTTCCGCCGGCACACCCGTCACCTACCAGGCGAGACCGTTGGGGTTGCCCCTGTTCACAGCCGTTGGGAGACGAGAGGTCTGCCCGGAACCGAGGTCGACACGGTAGTAGTCGGCGCCGGCGTCGCTGACCATCAGCAGCTGCCCGCTGGGGTCGAGTGCCAGTGAGCTGGCGTTCCAGCCTGTGGTGAGCGAGTAGTCATGGCTCAGCTCCAGCAGGACGCGCAGTTGACGCCCGGTGGCTGCGTCGAGCTCGATGACGCGTTTCGTCAGGTACGGATTCTGACCGCGCCGGGTGACCACGGCGTAGACGCGGGTGCTGTTCGCATTGAGCGTCAACTCGGACATCGCCTCGAAGGCCGGCTGCGCGCCGCTGGTGACGCGGTGAGAGCTGGCGCGCAGGTCACTGCTGCCCTGGCTGGTGTCGAGGATCCATATGCCGTCCTGGTCCGAGGGCTTGTTGCGGAAGGTCTGCGTCTCGCCGCTGTTGACGTTCACGATGGTGATGCCGGCGGTGAGACCCGTCGTGCCCGCGACCATGCCGTCGAGGGCAAGGCGGCTCCCGTCCGGTGACACCGCGAACGCGGTGAACCGCGGTTCCCCGCGGGGGTTGATCGGGGTGAGCGATTCCATCTTTCCGTCCGCGCTGACGACCAGCGCAGCCAAACCTGATCCTGGCTACAGGGAACCGTCAGAGTAACGATCACGGAGGGCCTACGCGCGGGAACGGTCTCGGACGACCCGTCACTCATCGTGCGGAAAGTCCAAGGATCACCGCGGTAGCCGACCTGTCGCCATATGCCCGTCCTGCCGCCTGTAACACCCTTGCGCGGCATCCGCGACCTCGAAATAAATGTCATTCTTTAGTCCCTCGCCCGGTCGTCTCGCCGGGCGCCGGCGTCCCACTCGGGCCATAGTTACCTGTAGCGATGGAATGCGCCCGCCAGGTCGTCGATGCTGGAACGAAAGCCGGCGGAGTTGAGGCCAGCGGTGAGTCGGACCGGCGGGGGATCGCGATCAGTACTGCGGGCCCGAAGAACGGAAGGAGCGGAAGGCGATGAGAGCAGTCGTGTGGCACGGCGTGGGCGACATCCGCCTTGACACCGTCACCGAACCGAAGATCGAACAGCCGACCGATGCCGTCGTTCGCATCACCACCGCGGCGATCTGTGGCACGGATCTTCATTTCGTCCGGGGCACAGTACCGGGGATGAAGCCGGGCCTCATCATCGGGCATGAAGGGGTCGGCGTGGTCGAAGAGGTCGGCCGGAGCGTCCGCAACTTCAGGCGCGGCGATCGGGTGCTGCTGTCCGCCGTCCTCGGGTGCGGCTCCTGCACCTACTGCCGCAGCGGCTATTTCGCCCAATGTGACGACATCAACCCATACGGCCGCAGGACCGGATCCGCCTTCTACGGCGCTCCGAGGGACAATGGCTCGTTCGACGGGTTGCAGGCCGAGTACGCCCGCGTACCCTACGCCCACACCAATCTGTTCCGGCTGCCAGACTCGATCTCCGATGATCAGGCGATCCCGCTGTCGGACATCTACCCCACCGGATACTTCGGCGCGGTCATCGCGGAAGTATCGGATGGCGACGTGGTGGCGGTCTGGGGCTGCGGGCCGGTGGGACAGTTCGCCGTTCTGTCCTCGTTCCAGCGCGGCGCCGCGCGGGTGATCGCGATCGATGGTCACGCCGACCGACTCGACCGTGCCCAGGCGCTCGGAGCCGAGGTGGTCAACTTCAACGAAGAGGACCCTGTCGAGGCAATCCTGGATCTGACACGCGGTATCGGTCCCGACCGGGCCATCGACGCCGTGGGGGTGGACGCGGAAAGCCCGAAGTCCGGCCCCGCCGCCGCCCGCGCCCGCGAACAGGACGATCAGCACCGCGAGGAACTGCGTCAGATCGCCCCCGAGACTCACGCGCACAACGGACACTGGAAGCCTGGCGACGCGCCGACGCAGGCCCACTCCTGGGCAGTCGAGAGCCTGGCCAAGGCAGGCACGCTGGGCATCATCGGGGTGTATCCGCCGACCGACAGGTTCTTCCCGATCGGCACCGCGATGAACAAGAACCTCACCATCAACATGGGAAACGGCAACCATCCGCGGTACATCCCGAAGCTGCTGGACATGGTGGAGTCGGGAGTGGTGCACCCACAGAAAATGGTCACCCAGCATGAGCCGATGCGGGACGTGCTCGCCGCCTACGAGGAGTTCGACCTGCGCCGTCCTGGCTGGCTCAAGGTGGCCCTGGACCTGACCAGCTAACACGGAAAAGCCGCCGCCACGGATATGAAAACGGCCGGCGCCGATCGGCGGTGCCCACGGCGCTTCCAAGGCGGCGCTGGAGCTGCTCACCCGGTCCTGTCGTCGCTTTCCTGGCGACACCGGTCAGCTCCTGTCAGCCTCGTCGAGAAACTGCGCCGTGGTGGGCCGTCCGGGGCTCGAACCCGGACGCACCCACCCATGCGGGCGGCATCACCCCAAGCGGCCGGACACCCACCGTTCCCTTCCGGTAACTGCCTAGAGCGCCGGTCAGGTAGCCGTGTGTGACCTGTGGTAGGCAGCAGCGGTTGGTGGGCGCTCGGTGCCCATCTCTGATCGGGAGGTGCTGGCTGATGCGTCCTGGGGTGTGGCGTCCACCGGTGGAACCCTCGACTGCGGAGCAGACCGTGATCAGGTTGGTGCGGCGGGCGAAGCTGTTCGTGTTCCTGCGCCGGTATCGCCATGAGCTGTTCGACGAGGCGTTCCAGACCGAACTCGCCGAGGTCTACCGCGACAGTGCGAAAGGGCAGCCGCCGGTCCCACCGGCA